>JBKJOD010000030.1:0-3826 GCA_046593245.1 Phycisphaerales bacterium | reverse complement strand
AGATCAAGCTTGACGGCTTCCTTGTCCAGCAGACGCATCACGACCGACTCGCCGTAGATCGTCGGCACCGTGGAGACGCGGATGTCGACCTTTCGTCCCTCAAATCGCAGCGTAATGTGCCCATCCTGCGGCACATATCGCTCCGCGATGTTCATCCCCGCCATGATCTTGATGCGACTCGTGATCGCGGGCTGCAACTGCTTCGGCGGCGAGTTCTTGGGCTTGCGCAAACCGTCCACGCGATACTTGACGCTCAGCGTCTTCTCGAACGGCTCCACATGCACATCGCTCGCCCGTTCCTTGATGGCTTCGAGAATGATCAGGTTCACGAGGTTGATCAGCGTCGGCTGCTCGGCCATCCGCTGCACATCATCCGCATCAACCGCTTGGAGATTTGCCACAAGATCGTCGTCGGCATCCTTCGGCCCACCGGACAACCGCTGCGCCATCTGCGCGGCCGTCGCGCCATACGCGGTGCGGAGCAGCGAGTCGAAGAGTTCCTGGGCCACGGCCTTGCGCAGCACCGGACGACCGGAGATGATTGAGAGTTCGTCCGCTGCGGCGAAGTCCGTCGGGTCGCTGAGGGCCACGAGCAAGCTGGAACCATCAAACGCGTACGGCACGGCCCGCAGACGCACCGCGTCTTCAGCGCCGATCAGGTCCGCCGCCTTCGGATCAACCTTGGGCATCTCCGTGAGCGCGGGGAAACCGGAGACCATCGCAACCGGAGAAACCGGCGCGGCGGAAGTCGGCTGTGCGGCGGGCGCATCGACGCCATTCAAATAGGGCTTGCTCGTCGATGGCGCCGTCGTCACTCATACCTCCAAACAGGGTGGGCGAGAGAGTCTTATCGACCCCGACCCCCGCCGAACATGTTGTTTTCTCGCTCCGGCAGACGCTCGACCTGCTGTGGGGTGAGAATTGCCTTGAGTTTGTCCAAAGTGTCCGCGTCTAGCTTCCGCTTGGCCTTCTTGGCCTGTGAAAGCTCAGAATCATCGCCGCCTTGGTCGCCGTTCATCATCTTCATCCAGCCGCCCATCATGTCCTCGCCGCCGCCATCCTTCTCGGCATCGGTCTGGGCCTTGGCGTATCTGTCATTGGCAGCGACGGATTCGCGCTTGTAGATGGCCGCGAGTTCGGTGATGCCGGTCTGCTGCTGCGGATCCAAGTCCTTGAAGCCTGCCGCCGCGGCCAGGGATTTCGTGGTGTACGACTCGCGATAAACCTGCGGAAACTTGGCCTTCTTGAATCGTGCGTTGAAATCTTCCCGCACATCATCGGGTAGGCCGGACGCGACAAGCGTTGAGTAGCGATCGTTCAGGTCGCGGACCTTGATGCCCGTTTTGCGCATCTCGGTCATCATCTCGCCAATCTTCTTGAAGTCCGGCATGCCGCCGCCTTCACCCCCACCACCCTTGCCATCCTTCTTGCCAAAGGGGTTCATCGATTCGGCCATTTCCTTGCGTTTACCGTCGCGCTCGACGAGGGCCGAATCCATCTCGGACTCGTACCGATCCAAGGACTGCGAAACCGCCTCGGGTGTCTTCTTGAGTTTCAGTTCCTCGACCATTTTCACAAGGTCAACGCTCTCGCCGGCGAGCCCCAAACCGGGGATGCCTGCGGTGCCGCCGAGGGACTGATTCCGCCGGTGGGCCCGTTCCATAACCGGCCACTTGGTGGTCTGGTCGGGCGTGAGCAGCGCCTTGAGGTCGGACATGAGGGACTTTTCCATGTCCGCAGACTTTGTCTGGAACTTCTCCGCGCTCTCCTGGGCATCCTTCATCATGGCGGACCAATCGCCAGTGTCCTGGGCCTCGGCTCGCATTTTCTCCATCTTGTCCTGCATGGACTTCATGGCCTGGTCGTACTCGGTTTCGTACGCCTGATGCAAATCCTTAAACGCGCTCAGTTGGGCTTTATCCAGTGCGAGAATTCTGCCGAACTGCTCGACCTCACCGGCGGAGACTTTTCCGCCACCCATGCCCGCACCCATTCCCATACCCATGCGCATCTGCGCCTGGGTCGGGGAACAGAACGGCCCGGCGACTGTGCCAGCCGCCAAGACAACTCCCATGACAATCGCACGAGCAGTGGAGCGAAAACGAGCCATGACAATCCTCCAGACCTAAGTTCTACCCACCCCATGTGGCCAACCCGACACGCGAACGCATCCGAACATTTTCACCCGGAAGCTCGGGTTCATACCCACAAGCGTACCGGCGACACAGCCCGGCGTTGAACTTCCCACCCATCCCGCTCATACGACGCGGGCGGGGAGCAATTCCGTCGCCGACCGATGTTCGGATACATGAATCAATCGCGGATCCGGGGCCATCCCCATAAACTCAGGTTCGGCCGGTCGGTGCAGCGGGCGGCTGATTGGCCGGACGGTTGCGATTGCGGTTTCCGCCGCCATTCCCACCATTTCCACCGCCATTCCCTCCAGCACCATTCCCGCCACCCTGGTCGCCGCCGCGGCCGTTCCGCTGCGGGAGCTTGGCCTTCTGGTCCTCAGTGAGAAGGGCTTGGATTTTCTCGACCGTTGCAGTCTCCAGATCACGGCGCTGATCGCGGAGTGTGTTGAGTTCCTCACTGTCGATCATGCCGCCGCCGCCACGTTGGCCACCGCCGCCTCCCCCACCACCGCCACCGAAGCGGCCCATGAGTTCCGCCGCGGTGATCGTGGACTCGCGCTTCTCGTATTCGGCTTCCATCTTTGTGTTGATGGCAGCAACATCGCGGGTATAGCGGTCCTTGATCTCGGCGATCGTGGTCTTCTGCTCGGGTGTTACGCCCTCCATCGCTCCGGCCGCCTCAGCAATCCGAGTTGCGTTGGTCTGGCCGCGATAGATATTCGGGAACGACTCCCGACGGACTTCCTCGTTGAACTTGCTCTTGGTTGCGTCGTCGGGAAGCACGGCTTCGACCTGGCGAGCGTACCGCTTGTTCACATCACGCACCTTGATCGCTGCTGCACGGCCGTCTTCGATCATCTTCTGCAGTTTGGTCTGATCGCCACCGCCGGTGAACAGCTCACGCATGTTGCCCTGCATCTTCTCCTGTTGCTCGTTTCGGAGAATCAGCTCGCGGTCCAGGTCAATCTGGTACTGGTCAAGAATCGCTTCGGTCGGCTTGTGTGCATCGGCGGAGAGTTTCAGGCCGTCGACGATTTTCACGAGATCGGCGCGCTCGCCGGACATCAGTCCGCGATTCATCGTGGTTTCGCGACGCCGGGTGCGCTCAATCATCGGCCAGACGCTCTGCTGCTCGGGCGTAAGCGTGGCCTTCACGTCATTGAAGAACGCCGTTTCCATCGCGGTGCGCTTGGTGCGGAACTTGGTGAACAGCTCTCCCATGTCTGACATGCGAGACGGATCATCGCGAGCCTCCTCGCGGATCGCGTCCATCTCGTCACGGACTTTCTGGGCCGCGGTGGTCGCGTCCTGGGTGTATGCCTCGTGCAACGCCTTGACCGCCTCGCTCTGCGCGGTGGTCAGTTTGAGCATCTTGCCGTATGTGTCCATGTCCTGCGTGCTGACGCTCGGATCCATCATGCCCCGCCCGCCGCCACCGCCAAACATGCCGCCAAATCCGCCGCCGCCCCCCCCGCGCTGACCCCCGTTTCCGCCGTTGCCGCCACGGTTGCCCGGCTGACGCCCGCCGCGAGCCCCGTTGTCACCAGCAGCCCCACCACCTGAGGGCTGCGGTTGACCCTGAGCAGAAGCGAGCTCGGCAAGGAAAGACAGCGAGCAAGCACATGTGGCGGCGAGCGTCAGCAGGCGATTCATGCGATTCATGGAGTGGGATCCGTGTGAGAGTTCGAGCA
>JBKJOD010000432.1:0-6999 GCA_046593245.1 Phycisphaerales bacterium | reverse complement strand
TTTGTGGTGTTTGCGGTGCCGAATGTGGGGGGGGGCGGGGGCGATGGGGTGGGTGTTGCGCGGCGGTACTGCGAAACGAGTCGTAGAGACGCATCGAGATGCGGCGATTCTCTTTAGCTGTGTGACGGCGCTGTTTCAGCTGTATTTTCTCGTCTGCTCTTCGATGCGGTTCATCAGGCATATCCGTCTACGCCCGCAACAACCTCGACAGTGCCATCGTGGATGATCATTGCGACGTATCCCGTCATGTTCGGGATTGTTTGGGTCTTCAAGCGTGTCGTGAAGCGAAACTGGTTTGCGGTGCTGCTGTGGTGTGTGTCGCTAGGCATCGGCATCTGGCTCCTTGCAACGGGGCGACTGGACTTTGCCGCCGCCGTCGCACAGACCGGGACGACGGTTCATCCGCCTGGAATCGCCTATCTCGCTCCCGTATGTCTTTTCGGCTTCGCGCTGTGCCCATACCTTGATCTGACGTTTCTGCGCGCTGCGGGAGAGCAGCGTCCTGCTGATGCCAGAGCATCGTTCACGATCGGATTTGGCGCGATGTTCTTCGCGATGATCCTGCTGACGCTCGGCTATGCGACCGCGTTCATACCGATCGCAAACGGCGTCTCCGATTCCGGGCCGGTCCCTCTGGTCGTCAGCCTGATCTTGCTGCACATGCTGCTGCAACTGGCGTACACAACGTATGTGCACATCGCGAGAGTCGTGAGCGTGCTTGGAACGAAGTGTGTTCGAGCCCGCATCGCGCTTCTGGCCTGCACGCTTGTGCTGGCAGGGTTGGTCTGGGGAATCGCGTACCACGCGTTACCTAGACATGCCGGACTCACTCCAGGCGAGATCATCTACCGCTGCTTCATGTCCTTCTACGGACTCGTGTTTCCCGCGTATGTGTGGCTGTGCATGATTCCCACGGGCGATGGGCACAGCGGTACTCACGGGGAACGGGGGCGGCGGAAGTTGGTGGTGTGGGCGGCGGCGTGTGTGCTGGCCGCGCCTTGTTACTGGATGGGGTTTATTGAGCGTGTGGAGTGGTGGCTCGGGGTGGGGCTGGGGGTGGTACTTCTCGCGCGGTTGCTTGTTCGCTCTTCCGCCCCAATCCCCTCTCCCGCTTCAGCGGGAGAGGGTGGCCGAGGCCCTGCGAGGACGGGAGAGGGTGCTTCGCGCGTGTGAGCGAACGACTCACGAATAAGAGCCAGCGCCTCCTGCACATCGATTCCGATTCGGCGCGCCGAGAGACGGAGTGTCCTGATGCCGCGTACACGCATCCATTCGTCGCGTTCATCGTCCTCGCGTCGATGGAGGAGATGGATCAAGCCATCGACTTCAACCACGAGCCGCGCCTCGTGACAGTAGAAGTCGGCGATGAACGGGCCGAGCGGGTGCTGGCGGCGGAACTTCAAGCCATCAAGACGGCCTGCGCGAAGATGATCCCAGAGGATTGTTTCGGGCGGGGATGAGGACTGGCGGAGTTGCTTGACGCGGGACGCGGCTTTGGGCGTGGGACGTGTGCGTTTGTGGTCGTAGGGGGGCAAGCGGGTGAGGGTAATCGGGGTTGCAGCAAGGATTCAAGAGCCCTCTCCTGTCCTCGCAGAGCCTCGGACATCCTCTCCCGCTGAAGCGGGAGAGGATTTTTTGGGAGGGAAGGGATCAGTGACCGACGGTGGCGAGTTTCAGGATGCCCGCCTGGGTCATGGCATCGTCGTTGAGTTCGCCCGTCATCTTCCCGTCGCTGAGCACAATGATGCGATCGCTGAGCGCCAGCAACTCTGGCATCTCACTTGAAACCAGCAGCACCGCAAGGCCGCGTTCGGCGGCTTCGCGGACGAGTTTGTAGATCTGCGCTTTCGTGCCGACGTCGATGCCGCGGGTGGGTTCGTCAAGCAACAGCACTTTCGTATCGCGGCCGAGCCAGCGGGCCAGCAACAACTTTTGTTGGTTTCCGCCGCTGAGGGAGCCGGGGAGCGCGGCGGGGCTGGCGGTTTTGACTTCGAAATCTGTGAGGCGGGTGCCGATGAGATTGCGTTCGTTGGTGAGCGAGCGGAGGCCGAGGAGTTTGGCGAGTTTGGCCATGAAGGGGCTGACGATGTTTTCGCCGACTCCGAGTTGGAAGAAGAGGCCCTGGAGTTTGCGATCTTCAGGGACGTAGCCGATGCCGGCGTTGATCGACGCTCGCGGGCCGAGATGGCCGCTGGCGGGGTCGGCGAGTTCCGTGCCGCCTGCGATGACGGTCCCCTTCGCGCCGTTGTCAAGGCCGAAGAGGGCGTCGAGTAGCTCGGAGCGGCCGGCGCCGACGAGGCCGCCGATGCCGAGGATTTCGCCGGGGGCGATCTGGAAGGAGACGGCGTTGACCTTGCCGGGCGAGGTGAGATTGCGGACGACCAGCGCGGGGGCGACGGTGCTCGCATCCGGACGCACGCGGCGCACCGGCGGGGGAACCTTGCGGCCGATCATCTGCTCCACAAGCGTGGACTCGGAGATGTCCTTGACGACCGAGGTCGCGACGAACTTGCCGTCGCGGAGGACGGTGACGCGGTCGCAGACGGCGAAGATTTCGGACATGCGGTGGGAGACGTAGATGCAGGTGATGCCGCGTTTGGCGAGATTGCGGATGATCGCGAGGAGGCGATCGACTTCGGTGATGGAGAGGGAGCTGGTGGGCTCGTCGAAGACGATGACCTTCGCGGGGTGTTCATCATCGAGAGCCGCGGCGATCTGGACGATCTGGCGGTGGCCGGGGGAGAGGTTGCCCAGCGGGGCGCGGACATCGATGGAGGGTTCGAGATCGGCGAGGAGTCGCTTCGCGCGGCGCTCCATTGCGGCGAAGTCAACGAGGCCGAGGGGCGTGCGCGGGATGGCGTGCAGGCAGAGGTTCTCGGCGACGCTGAGGTTGGCGCACTGGGCGAGTTCCTGGTGGACGAGCCGCACGCCTGCGGCGAAGGCGTCGTCGAGGGAGCCGGGCTTGAGGGTGCGCGGCGCCCCCCCACTGCCTTCAGGCGAGAAGATGGTGACTTCGCCGGAGTCGGGGGTGTGCAGGCCCGCGATGACTTTGCCCAGCGTGCTCTTGCCCGCGCCGTTCTCGCCCATGAGCGCGTGGATTTCGCCGACGGCGAACTCGACGGTGACGTTGTCGAGGGCTTGCGTGATGCCGAAGCGTTTGGAAACTTGACTTGCGCGTAAGAGCATTTCAAGACAGGATAGGGTGCGTCGCTATGTCCTGCGCTGATTCGGAGATGCAGGAAGGGGTTCCGCAAAGCCTCCACCCCTTCCCGCACCCATCCCGGCAAAAGACAAACAGCCCCGAGCCAATAGCTCTGGGCTGTCGTTGTTCCCTCGCTTGCGCGTCGGGCTCGTTACTTCTTCGGCTCTTCCTTCTTCTTCCCCAGCCACTTGTCCCACAGCCCCTCGACCTCGGCGATGTTGTCCTTGGTGACGATCTGGAGGGGGAAGTTGTTGATGACCTTTTCGGGCTTCTTGTTGTTGTGGACCTTGTCGAAGAGATACTCGACGGTCTTGTGGCCCCAGCCGTAGCAGTCCTGGCCGATGAGGGCCTGGACCTGGCCGCTCTTGACGTAGCCGAGCTCTTCGGGGAGGTGATCGACGCTCACGACCTTCGCCTTGTCGGCGACGCCGTCGAGGGCGTTCTTGGTGAACAGCGGCCAGCCGCCGACCATGGCCCAGCCGGAGATGTCGGGGTTCGCGTTCTGCACCTGCTGCACTTTGCTGGCGGCTTCGGCGGCGGTCTCGACGTGGTAGTAGGTGTCCTTGATCTTGATGTTGGGGTGCTTGGCGGCCTCATCCTTCACGCCGCGGACGCGGGCCTGCAGGTTGCTGGCGTTCTGGTTGCCGGCGAGGATCGCGACGGTTCCCTTGTCGCCCATCGCCTTGGAAAGCTGCCGCATGACTTCGCGTCCGGCCTCTTCATCGTTGATGCCGTAGTAGGCGAAGCGCTTGGAGTCGGGGGAGTCCGAGTCGAAGGTCACGACCTCGACGCCCTTGCCGACGGCGGAGTCGATCGCGCCCTTGAGCACCTTGCCGTCGGTGCAGGAGACGGTGATGCCGTCCACGCCCTGGCTGGCGAGCTGCTCGACATAGGAGGCCTGCTCCTGCGCGTTCTCGTTGTTGGGCGTGCGCCAGTTGATCTTGACCTCAACGCCGTACTTGGCGGAGAGTTCCTTGGCCGCGTCTTCGGCGCCGGTGCGGGCGGCCTGGAAGACGGGGTTGGACTGGCTCTTGGCGATGACGCCGAAGACGTAGTTCTTCTTGGGTACGGGTGCATCGGCGACACAGGACGCGGCGACGGAAGCGGCCGCGAGACCGGCGATCGCGAGAACGGGGAGCAGACGGCGGATGAGCATGGACGGGGTCTCCTGTTGGGGGGGGGGAGAGTGGTACGCGATGGGGGGCGGGGAGGCCCGCAGGGGGGGGTCCGATTGTACCAACGTAGGGAGCGAGACAACGAGCCCCGAGCGTCAGAGAGCGGGACACAACGAGCCCGACGCGCAAGCGAGGAAATATTCACCGCGGAGGGCCGCGCAGAGCGCGGAGGGCATTACTGGATGCACCTGTCCCCACGCCGCTTCAACGGCGTTTCTCGCTTGTAGGCCACGGCTTCAGCCGTGGTAGATCGTCGCAATCAAAATACAAGTCTGTACAGGGCAAGCCCTGTGAAGACCCCGACGGCGACGATAATTGCCATCCACAATCCACGAATTGCTTTTTTTCCGTGTCGATTAGCTGCAGCTGCGATGTGGGCGGACCCATCAACTGCCTTCGCACGCACACCCGAGCGAATAGAATTACCGAATCGCACCCAGGCAAAGCGGACAACAATCAAAGTCAGCACCAGTACTATCGGATCAAGCAGGAACGCCACAACTCTTGCGGGAGCGACGTACGGGTAAGCTTCGACTCGAAGGAGAACGTGCCGCTTTTTTATGAGTTGGTCCTTGAGAACCATTGCCTGTTCTCTAGTGGAGCATGCCCAAACACGACTCCAATCATCTTGAGCCACGCCCGCTCGCCATTCGTCTTGAAATACCTGACTGCTGAGATCAATGGGTGTGACGCCGGGGGTCGAATCCCGGTTGTAAAGTTGAACGACCTTGACTTCTGGCCATGTCAGCATGGCCCAGTCTGTCACAGCGTCGATAAACGAATACGAGGTGTCGGGTGACGACATTGGCCGCTCCGCGCAGAAGACACGAATCGATGAAATTTCGAAGCAACCGACCCGTTGAGATCCAAGGCAACAAAGGCTAAACCGAACGTGCTGCACAGGTGCGTTGGCGTTTGACGGCCTGCCCCTCAATCATGATAGGTCGCTTTGTCTTTGCCGCGTGCCCCGGCTTGCTCTGCCCGCATTCCCCCACCCCCACCCCCACTCCAACCCGTGCCACCGATTGCCGTCGCTTTGGACGGCTATCGGTGCGGTCAATCAGTTGCGTCATGACGCTCTCTTCGCGCACGCACCGATAGCCCGCGCCGCGCGGGCAATCGGTGGCACGTACAACACTGTGCAACTGGAATCCCCCGAAGACCCCACCATTCCCGCCGCCTTGTACACCGTTCCCGGCATTTTCGGCGTGGTTCCGGCGACAACCACGCGGTCCGGTGGTTTGCTCGCCGCAGAGCCGGCTCGCTGCACCACCGGCAACGATCGTGCGCCCTTCGGGCGAAGGCAAGAAGACGCGACAGTCGGCGGGTGGCCGAGTCATTCCCGATCAGCCAACAGAGGCGTGGCACCGACTTCGCGATGCTCTTGATCGCGACGTCGGTGATGCGCGCGGGGTGGGTCGGATATCAACTGTTTACCGCACCAGCGTTCGCTCAGAGCCGCGAAAGCCGGTGGCACGGCGCTGCTCGGACCGATCGTGCATAGCACGCACTCAGCGGCGGCGCTTGCTGCGGGAGTGGCTGGCCGCGGATTCGAGCGCGGAGATGTGGAGGTACGAGAGTTCGGCCCACTTGTCCGAATCCGGGAAGGCGATGAAGACCTTGGACTTCATCATGGCGACCTGGAACGGGCTGGAGATGGAGTAGGCCTCGCCGCTGCTGGCGCGGATGCGGAAGGGCTCAAACGGGTCGCGTGCGAGACGTTCTTTGATGTCGATTGCGAGCATGCTGAATAATAGGTCGCTCGGCAATCGAGCGTTGCAGCGTGCCGATGCGGGACTCGCTGCTTATGGCTTTGCTGAAGGGACACTGAGAGCGGGCTTGGCATCCTCGCTCGGCTTCTGCATCGCCGGCGCGGCCGCGGGCGTTGCGGGCTTGGTGTGCTGCTTGAAGAACTTCACGACCAGCGGCGGGGCGGCTTTGAGGAACTCGTGGCCGCCGGGGTGGATGAGGGAGATGAAGGGGGTTGGAGGTGTATTGGCTTTGGAGTCGTAGATCGTCGCGGTCACGCCGTTCACCTTTTCGCTCCCCCACTGCGTGCCGGTGGTCTGGCAGTTGTTGACCTTCTTGACGCGATCCATGGCGCGCTGCTGGAGGGCGAACTTCACGAGCGGGTCGGTTTCGCCGGCGATGTGCATGCAGGGCTTGGGCGTGAGGGCGGTGGCATCGCGGATGCCGCCGGGCGCGGCCGATGACGGCGCGACGGCGGCGAACACATCGGGGCGGGCCGCCCAAAGCAGATACGTGAACCCGCCGCCGTTGGAGTGGCCGGTGCAGTAGATGCGGGTGTCGTCGATCTTGTAGTCGGCGCGGAGCGTGGCGAGAACGGCGTCAAAGAACTTCACATCGCGATCGGACTGTTCGCCGACGGCTTTCTGCCAGCCGTTGCGTTCGCCCTTCGGGTCCGTGAGCGCGCCGGGCGTGGGGAGGCCTTGCATGTACACGGTGATGGCTTCGGGCCATTCCTTGTGATACTCAAAGGAGCGTGCCGCCTGCTTGGCGTTGCCGCCGTGGCCGTGAAAGGCGAAGATGACGGGAGTGGGCGATGTGGTTGCCGTCGCGGGGAAGTAGATGATGGCTTCGCGTTTGGTGCCTTCGATGGTC
>JBKJOD010000231.1:0-2899 GCA_046593245.1 Phycisphaerales bacterium | reverse complement strand
CTCCACAGGTGGCTTGGATGCCATGTCCATTGGCACCACCTCCTGCAACGTCGGCACTGCCAACGTGATGTGGAACGCCCTTCCCGCGAATACCCACCCCGTCATCGGCGGTCAGCTCTATCGCTTCAAGACTGTCAGCGGCTCTGGCCGCTTCGAGCAGATCGGCCTTAGTTGGCTCAAGCACGGCTTCACCGCGCTGACCCAGAATGACTGCTGCACCTGCAGCGGCCAAGGCGGCAGCGTCCTCGGTGTCGGTTGCTCCGATCCGTACACCGCTAGCAGAAACGGCGGTCAGAACTCCAACATGGGCCCGCGTTGGCAGGTCAATGCCCACACCGGTGGCTATCCCGCTGCTTTCACATACCACCCCACCACTGGCAACGCTGGCCGCATTGAAGTTCCCACCACCGAACTCGAAGTCTCCTCTGCCACTGTGAAGTACTTCGGCGAATCCCAGTACGTCACCCAGGACGACGCCACCATCGGCAATCAGAACAACAACGCCTCGTACATCGGCGTGAACGTCACCAGCAACAACCCCACCCCTCCCGCACTCCCCGAGTACACGTTCGCTTACACCGGCACAACCCAGCGTGCCATCTCCGCCATCCGCGCCTGGCCCCTTCAGGAAGCCGGCGTCCTCCTGACGGACGTGCAGGTTCCCGGCGACGGCCTCTTCGTCGTCGGCTCCAAAGCCACCTCCCTCGGCGGCGGTATCTGGCACTACGAGTACGCCGTCTACAACATGAACTCCGACCGCAACGGCGGCGCATTCACCGTCCCGGTTCCCTCCAGCGCAAACGTCACCAACATCGGTTTCCACGGCGTCACCTATCGCTACGGCGACGGCCAAGGCGGCACCTCGTCTGCCAGCGCGAGCTTCGCCAGCACCGCTTGGGCTGGTGCCAAGATCGGCAACGCCGTCGCTTGGTCCTGCGAGACCCAAACCGCCAACGCGAACGCCAACGCCATCCGTTGGGGCACAACCTACAACTTCCGCTTTGACGCCGATGTCGCCCCCGCCGCAGTGAACGACAACGTCATCGTCGGTCTCTGGAAGGCCCCGACCACCGGCTCCCCTGCCACCTCCATGAACGCCCTGGCAACGGTTCCCGGTTGCTCCCCCGGAACGAACATCACCTCGCAGCCCGCCGCCACCGTCATCTGCCCCATTGGCACCATGAGTATGTCCGTCGCCGCGACGGCCGCCGCTCCCGTCTATCAGTGGCAGCGTGAAACCTCCACCCCAGGCGTGTTTACGAATATCTCCAACGGGTCCACCACGGTCTGGGACGGCAACATCCCCGGCGTCGGCGGCATCATCTCCGGCGCCGACACCGCCAACCTCAGCATCGCCGCTGATGTCGGTGCTGGCAAGGTGCTCGCATACGCCCACGCCATTCGCTATCAGTGCATCGTCAGCGGAACCTGCGGCGCGGCGGTCAACTCCACTCCCGCCCGGGCCTCGCTCTGCGTCGCCGACTACAACTGCGATCAAGCCATCTCCGTACAGGACATCTTCGACTTCCTCGCCGGCTTCTTCGCTCAGGACAACCGCGCCGACTACGACCACGCCGGCGGTATCACCGTGGGCGACATCTTCTCCTTCCTCTCCGCATGGTTCACCGGCTGCTGATCCGGCAATGTCCCCTTGATCGTGCTCTCCATGTCAACCGGCGGTCTCGCTCACGCGAGACCGCTTTTTTCTTGGCCGAAACACTCCTGACCGCCGCGATTCTGTTGCGAGCGGTAGCAGCCGCAGGTGGAAACTCCCAGCCCAGCCAAGCTCGAACCTGCGCAGGCACCGATCATGCTCTCTCAGGACAACTAGCGGCGGTAGCCGAGGGGTTGCTCGATGAGGGCAACAACTTCGCGGATCACGGTCATGCCGAGGAGGCCGACGAGGGCGAGGGCGCTGAGGATCCAGCCGCCGCGCATGTGGCCTTCGCCAAAGAGCCAGGTGGCGGCGTAGAGCGCGAGCCAGAGCGCGCCGTAGCGGGCGATTTTCTCGGCAACGCGCGGGCCGCGGCCCAGCAGGTGAACTCGCCGCCAGACGAGCGTTGCGAAGAGAACAGACAGAATGATTGGCGCGATCGCGGTGGTCCATGAGACCCAGTTGGGCCAGAGGCCGCCCTCGCGCCAGTTGCGATACCAGCCGACGTAGAACATAACGAGGGACCAGAAGAGCCAGCCGGTGAGCGCAAAGAGCGTGGCACGCGCGGAGATGCCGGGGGCTTTGCGCCCCAGCACGTGGACCCATGATGCGACGGCCAGCGCGTGGGACATGACGAGCCAGACCGGAATGATGAACCGGAGATGCAGATTGGGGATGACCATCTGCCCGGCGTAGATGAGGCCGAGGACCACGAGACCGATGCCGGGGACGTATTTGCCCGCGGCGTTGAAAAGCAGAATCGCGCCGGCGATGGTGAGCGTGAGCAGGACGGCGGGAATGCCGAGCGGGGTTGCGCCGAAGACGGCCATGCCGAAGGTGAAGACAACCAGCGCGATCGCGCCGTCGAGGGAGACGCGCCCGGAGGGAATGGGGCGATCGGGGTTGAGCGCTTGATCGCGGCGCCAGTCGAGGACATCGTTGAGCGCGGTGGCGAAACCGAAAAGGCCGAGCGCGTTGACGAGGCCGCCGAGGAGAAGGAGCCAGAGCGGGAGATCGCGAAAGGCCTGGGTGCCGGGTTCTTGTGGGGTTGCGTGTGTCCAGAGGATGACGAACCAGACATTGGCGACGGCCGCGAAGGCGGTGGTGACGCGCGTGAGGTGGAGAGCGGGGAGGATTTGGAGGATGAGGCGGCGCATGGGGGAGAGGGGGGATGGTAACGGGGTGGGGTGGGAGGATGTGGATGAGGGGTGATAGGGAAGAAGACGAGTAGGATTACGATTAGGA
>JBKJOD010000161.1:0-4940 GCA_046593245.1 Phycisphaerales bacterium | reverse complement strand
CACCATCGCAGACAGCGCACGCGGAGACGCCGCCACCGGCGCGGGCGAGTCGCATCTCGTTTTCCAGACCGATCCAGTTGGCCACAGCGCCGGTCGCGATGATGACGGCGTGGGCGTGAACGACCTGACCCTCCGATGTGTGCAAGATATGCGGTGTCTTCTCGGGATGCGCAGAGAACTCGCACTTGACGATGTCATCCATGATGACAGCCGTGCCAAACCGCTCGGCCTGGGCCTGGAAGTGGGCCATCATCTCCGGGCCGGTGATGCCCTTGGGAAATCCGGGGTAGTTCTCCACCTCCGTGGTGAGCATGAGCTGGCCGCCGGGAAGCACCGGACCGGGGTCCTGCTTGGGCACACCGATATAGACGGTGGGAGCAAGGTTGGCGCGGGCGGCGTAGATCGCGGCCGTCCAACCGGCGGGGCCTGAACCAATGATGACGAGCTTGTGGGCGTGTGAGGACATGATTGCTGTTTCGAGCGGAAGAAAATCGGGGAAGACCAGACGCATGGGTTGAAGGCCCATGCCACAGAAGACAGGGCACATGAGCTGGAAAGCCCATGCCACCAGACTATTTCAGCTCGCCCTTCTCGGCGAGGCGCTGACGGAAGAGGGAGAGCGTGGGCGGGAACAGGAGGTAGTCGCCCTTCACACCCGTGCGGGTCTGGGTGGCCAAGGCGGCGCGGTCGCTGCCCTCGTCGGGACCGACGGAGTAGATCACGAAGACCTTGTCGTTGAGGTCGCGCTTGAACTCGGGGTTGGGTGCCTGGGGGTACAGGTTGATCGTGAAGGGTTTGGGGTTTCCAAGCGCATCGGCCGGGGTGTCACGCATCGGCACGTAGTACTGCAGATCCGTCACTTTGCCCACGGCCTTGCCGCTGTTGTACGGGTCGCGATCGACCACATCAATAAACTCCGGGCGGGTCGCGGCGAGGTTGGTGGGCATCACCTTGAAGCGCAGGAAGTAGCCGTACGGACCGATGGTCATGCGGGTGCCGCCAAGCTCGACGCGCAGACGCTGGCGAAGCGAGAAGAGCGTGTCCACGTCGTTGAAGGCCTCGTTCAGCGCGGCGAACTTGGTGGTGGTCTGCACAAACTTGCGGTAGTCGGTCGCGGTGTTTACGTACCGATCAAAGGAGGGAAGTTCCCAGCGGCGGGCCCAGTCGTCGTGAATGCCCTTGAGCATGATCAGAGTTTCCCGCTCTCCCGCGTGGCCGGCACGGGCCTGGTCCCAATAGGCCGCGGCGGAGAAGAGCTTGAGTGGGCGTTCGGTCGCACTGGTGCGTGCCATGGTCGGCGCAAAGCTGGTCTCATCGGGCTTGCCGTCCTTCATAATGCTCTTGATGAGTTGCTCGCGACCGACAAAGTCTCCCTCGGGAAGACGGAGCTTGTCGAGTTGCAGAAAGCCCTTGCGCTCTTTGAGCCGGTCGTTTACTTTGCGGAGCGCGGTGGGATCGATGGTGTGCTTTTCGGCGGTCAGATCGGTGTAGATGATGTCGCGGATGCGCTCCAGCGAAAGCAGCATGGACTCCATCGCCCACTTCTTCTCACGGAGCAGCGGGCGATCGGCCATCTGGCGGCTGAAAAACAGCCAGTCCACAGCGACTTTCATGGCTCCCGCGCCATCGCCGGCGGCCAGCAGACGGGAACACTCCACATGGACAAGGATGCCCGCGTTTTCCATCGCCGGGAGAAACAACTGACGAGCCCCGGCAATCAGCGGCGGTTCGCCAAGCTCGGTGTACATCTCTTTGGCGATCAGCGTGATGCCATCTTTGTCCGCCCGCAGGGCATCCACGCCATAGGGCTGCGCGAAGACAAACGCCTTCAGGCGATCCTCTTCCTTGGAAACCTTGTCCAGGGCCTCAATGACAGCTTTCTGCGCGGGCTTCTGGGCCCAGTCGGCACACTCGGTCCATCCCGGCCCCTGACTCCCCATCAGCGCGGCCCGATCCTGCGACCGGAGGACGGCGGGCGCCTTGTCCATGGCCGCCAGCAGCGGGAGCAGGACGATATCGCTGCGCACTTTATCCGAGATCGGGTGGTCCGGATCACTCACCAGCTTGTTCAGCCGGTCGGTGTACTCGTCGGCATAGGCGGTGGTGGCGAAAACGCCGCCGAAGGAGCAGGCCAGTATCAGGGCCAATCCAAGAAACCGACCAGCGGCGTGCGGGGCGCGTCGGGAAGTTTGCGTCATGTCCAGCGGCTCCAGAGAGATGCGATCCAGTGTGAGGAGTGGGCGAAGACCGCCCGGCTCGAAGTGTGAGATGTTAGCAGTTTGCCCGCCTGCCGCAGCCCGGTGCCGATTCACACCCTGAGGGCGGGCGTCGCGAAGGCAAAAACAAGCCCGGGCGTCCATCAGGACGCCCGGGCTGCACTGCGAGAAAGTACTTAGGAGTTCGTTCAGATGATCATGCGTTCCAGCCCGGTGTTCGGGTCTGGCTCATCGGGATTGTGATCATCATCGCTGCCGACCAGGTCGGCGATTGCATCGATGGCCATGGCGCTGTGCTCATCATGCTCATCATCGTCGGCCACGGCATCGGTGCCTGGCCGGATGGGGGAGCGGCCGCCCTCGGGGCGATCCACGATCGGGAGGCGATTTTCGCGGAAGAAGCGGCTGGGCTGCTCGTCGGAGACCTGGGCGTTGAGTTTGCGAAGGGCCTCGTCGGCGATCTGGCGGACACGCTCACGGGAGATGCCGATTTCGGTGGCGATCTGCTTGAGGGTGAGGGGTTCCTGACCATCCAGGCCAAAACGCAGGCGGAGAATGCGGGCCTCGCGCTCGTCAATGGCATCCAGCAGGCGGCGGATGGTTTTGAGTTCCTCATCGCGGAACGTGAAATCCTCGGGGGCGGCCATGCGCTCGTCGGCGAGCAGGTCACCAATGTTCATCACTTCGCCGTTGTCGTCCAGCGGGGCCTGGGCGGGAGCGCGGAAGGCCTTGACGGCCCGCTTGATGATCCGGACTTTCTTGAGCGGGAGGTTCATCTCCTCCGCGAGTTCGGTCAGGGAGGGCTGGCGGCCCATCTCGCGTTCGAGCTTCTGGCTGGCTTGCTTCCACTTGGCGATCAACTCAACCATGTACGCGGGTACATGGATCGGCTGGACGGCGTTGATGAGGGCTCGCTTGATGGCCTGCTTGATCCACCAGGATGCATAGGTAGAAAAACGGGCGCCTTGGGCAGGGTCAAAACCCTCGACGGCCCGGAGGAGACCGACGTTGCCTTCTTCGATCAGATCCTGGAGTTGCAGGCCGCGGTTCGAATAGTTCTTTGCGATGGAGACCACCAGCCGCAGGTTGGAGCGAACCATGCGCTCACGTGCGGCCGGACAGTTGTCGTTGATGATCGCCCAACCAAACTTCTTCTCCTCGTCTGCGGTGAGAAGAGGAGTTTCGTTGATTTGCTTGAGATAGAGATGCAGACCGGACTGCAACTCGGCCCGAGCAGGCGACTTGGTCGTTCGAACACCTCGCACTGTGTGAAACCTCTCGACCGGCGAGAACCGCCAGAGAAAACGGCGAACGCTGAACTGCTCGCGAAGGGCCGCCGGGAATCCCTTCGCGTGCGCAAATGCTTCGGTTGCATCGTCCGCCGAACTCACGCGCTTGATACAAGGCAAGCGGTGTGCCGCGGGTTGGTGGGGAACACACCCGACTGTGTGGCCCATGACGGCCACGACTGGCCGGGGCGGCCGTTATCGGCCGGGAGTGGCCAACAGATGGCCTGTAAAGCGCACTTGCCGAGGGTGGACGGAGGGAACGTACAGTATCTTGAACTCGTAAAGCCAATGGGGCGCGAGCCCGGTGGTCGGGCCCGGCCCCGGTGATCCTTGTGCGAGGGATAGTTCCGAGGAACGAAGGGTTGGGGAAGGCATTCCATGGGACTCGATCTTTCCAGTTTCCTTGAACAATGGCCCTATGAACCGGGCAAAATCAACGTCCGTCTCGTCGAGGGGGACGACGGGGAGCCGCGCATCCAGCTGCGGATTGATCTGGGCATCATGCAGCTCCGCACCGCCGGACGGCCGGACGGGGTACGACCGAACGGGTTCGAGAGTTTGCTTGAGTTCCATGAACAGCGGCTGGATGAGCATGTCGAGCAGAACGGTTCAGCCAGTGGTTTCGTGTTAACCGAGGATGAATGTCGGGAACTTCGGGAAGAAGCCGTTCAGTATTACCACCGATACGTCTGCGAAATGGTGCTGGACGAGTACGAGGGTGTCGTCCGCGACACCAGTCGCAACCTGCGGGTGCTGGACATCTGCAACAAGCACGCGGAGACCGAGCAGGACCGGAACGTTCTGGAGCAGTTTCGCGCGTACATCGTCATGATGCGGGCCCGCGCGCTGGCGAGTCAGGCGCTCAAGGACGAGGAGCCAAAGGCGGCAATCCACGCGATCGACGACGGACTTGAGACGCTTCGGATGTACTACTCGGATTCCGGCGAGTTGGAGACCTTTGACGAGTCCTCCGAGGTGCAGATCCTCAAGGGGATGCGCGATGCGCTCACGCCGAAGCTGCCGGTCAGCCAGCAGTCGGAACTGCGAACGCGGCTGGCGGCCGCCCTCGAGCAGGAAAACTATGAGCTGGCCGCGATTCTGCGGGATGAGATCAAGAACCTGAAGGACGAGAAGTCGGCATCGTCGGGGGGGTGAGCGGTGCTCACTATTTCCCGACGCAGAAGGTCGCGAACACGCGTCCGATGACATCGTCGGGGGAGATCTCACCGACGAGTTCACCCAGATGGTTGAGGGCGAGCCGCAGGTCTCCTGCGATCAGTTCGGGGTGCGCGAGTGATGGGGCGTCGGGGTTGAGCGCGGCACGGGCGGCGGAGAGACCATCGCACGCGGAGGCGAGGGCGCGGCGGTGGCGGGGGAGCATCCAGGCACCGCCGGAATCGCGCGTTGCGGTTACCGCATCCGCGACGGCGCGGCG
>JBKJOD010000114.1:0-3948 GCA_046593245.1 Phycisphaerales bacterium | reverse complement strand
TTCAAGGCACCATCCGCTGATGAACTCGGCCACGACTACCTCTGGCGCATCCACAACGTCTGCCCCGCACGCGGCATGATCGGGCTCTTCAACCGCTCGCACTATGAGGATGTGCTGGTCGTTCGCGTCCACGAGTTGGTGACGAAGAAGACCTGGTCGCAGCGTTACCGCCAGATCAACCAGTTCGAGCGGCACCTGGCGGAGAACAACACCATCATCCTCAAGTTCTTCCTGCACATCAGCAAGGACGAGCAGCGCAAGCGATTGCAGGAACGCATCGACAATCCCAAGAAGAACTGGAAGATGCAGGTGAAGGATCTCGACGAGCGCAAACTCTGGGACGACTACATGCGTGCGTACGAAGATGCGCTCACGGAGTGCTCCACAGAGCACGCGCCCTGGCACATCATCCCCGCGGATCGGAAGTGGTTCCGCGATCTGGCCATCTCACAGATCGTCGCCGATACCCTCGACGGGCTGGACTTGCGCTACCCGAAGCCAACCTTTGATCCGAGCAAGTTCCGGGTGCAATAACCACCAGTGGTGGTCTCTCCCGCATGCGGCAGGTCGCCACCGCCCCCGGCTTCCGACATGATCTGCCCAGATCAGGCCATTCCTGCCCCCAATCGACGCGTTTTCCAGGGATTCAGTCCACATCCCGCTCACTCACTGGCAAGTTTCGTGGGAAGAGGTAATCTGGGCAAGCGGGTGCAAGGGTGACGATGGGCCGCGGGGTCCATTGAGTGTCTTCCTCTCGCGCCCACGAGGATGAACCATGAGCCAGCTCGGTTCCACGCTGATGCCCCCGCTCGACGGACTTCCAAACGTCAAGTTGCACCCCAGCGGCGATCGTTTCCAGACCCGCGCCATGGTCGATCGCATGACCTTCGGATACACCGCCGCCGAAGGTGCGATCTATGAGCAGCTCGGCTTTGAGCGATACCTCAGCGCCCAGCTCAATCCGGCGACCATCGACGATTCCGCGGTGGACGCGTATGTCGCCGCGAACTATCCGGGGCTTGGGTTCACCGGGTCGCAGGCGGTGAACGCCGCATCACAGGGCGACCTGATCAACCAGCTCCAGCGTGCCCGGTTGTATCGAGCGATCTTCTCCAAGAAGCAGCTCTATGAGCGGATCGTCGAATGCTTCACGGACCATTTCAATATCTGGATTCGCGATGATGTCGCGGGCATCCTGAAACTTGTGGATGATCGTGATGTCGTGCGTGCCAACGCGATGGGAACGTTTCCGAACATGCTGCGTGCCAGCGCGCACTCCCCCGCGATGCTCGCGTATCTGAACAACGACACCAACACCAAGGACGCGCCAAATGAGAACTACGCTCGCGAGCTGATGGAGTTGCACTCACTCTCCGTCACCGGCGGCTACTCACAGTCGGATGTGCAGCAGGTCGCCAAGTGCTTTACTGGCTGGACGTACACCACCGGTACCGCGGCCAATGCGTACACCTTCCGCTATAACTCCAGCAACCACGACACCAACCAGAAGATCGTGCTGGGCAGTATCATTCCCCCACGCGCCGCGGCCAGTGGCCAGCAGGACGGCGAAGATGTCATCAACATTCTCGCCAACCACCCGAGCACGCGCGACTTTGTGGCCCGCAAGCTCATTCGTCACTTTCTGCAGCACGATCCGCCACCGAGTTCGCTCGTCAGCTCCGTGGCGCAGGTGTATCAGGCCACCGGTGGCAGCATTCCGGCGATGGTGACGGAGATTTTCAACTACGCGATCGCCAATCCGGTACCGATGAAGTTCAAGCGTCCCATGCACCTGCTGGTCTCCTCGCTCCGCGCCCTTGGCGCGCAGGTCACGGCAACCAACAACCTGCAAACGCCGCTGACCGAGGCCGGTCATCTTCCCTTCGATTGGAATCCGCCAGACGGCTATCCCGACACCCTGCAGGCCTGGACCGATCTGCTCCTGGCCCGCTGGAACTTCGGGGCGCGGCTGATGAACGGCACCAACGGCGACTGGTGGAACTCCACCTCCTCCACCGGTGTTCGCGTGGACCACACCACCATCGTCGGCACCGCCACCGCGAAGAACGCCATCGTGGATGCCATCAACGCCAAGCTCTTCAATGGCGTGCTCTCCGTACCCGAGCGCAACCAGCTTCTGGCCTTCCTTCCCGCCACCGCCAGTACGACCAACATCCGCGAGGTGCTCGGCCTCGCTGTTTCCCTCCCGACGTTCCAGTGGTATTGATCTTGTTCCCCTCCTCCCCCGCCACGGCGGGGCAGGTGTCCAGAGCGAAGCAAGGGACAGAGGGGGTCTGATTGTCCCGAATGCGCATTACTACCACGATTGAATAACTCCCCGCCCTCTCGCATACGAGCCAAACCATGTCCCACGAATCCCGCGGCTGCGATGAGTACAACCGTCTGTCACGGCGTCAGTTCGTGCTCTGGTCCGGCGCGGCGACCGCCGCCGCCGTCACGGCGCCCGCGTGGATGCCGCGTGTCGCCTTCGCGCGTGACTTCACCACCCGTGATGTCATTGTCTCCATCTTCCTCCGCGGCGCGGCGGACGGCCTCACGCTCTGCGTCCCCTTCGGCGATCCCGCGTACTACACCAACCGCCCCTCCGTGAACGCCTCCACGCCCGGCATCGGCGTACCGATGCCCGGCGACCCGAACGGCTGCACGAATCTCAACGGCTATTTCGGGCTTCCCCCCGCGATGGCCTCGCTCGCACCGATCTACATCGCTGGCCACCTCGCCATCGTCCACGCCAGCGGCTCGACGGATTCCAGCCGCTCGCACTTTGACGCGCAGAAGTACATGGAAGTCGGCAAACCCGCCGACCAGACGATCTTCACCGGCTGGCTGGGTCGCCACGTCGCCTCGGTGAATCCCGCCGATCCGACGGCCGCCGTTCGCGCCATCGGCATCGGCTATCAGTTGCAGTTGCAGCTTGTGGGCGCGAGCAAGGGCGTCCCCGTGCCTGACCTTGCCAACTACCAGCTCCAGGGCTCATCCAGCACGCGTACCGCCCGCCAGAACTGGCTGAACACGACCTACGCCGGGGTTGCGAATCCCGTCAAAAACGCCGCCACAAATACGGCGGCCACCATCGCCGCCATGGCCGCAGTCGGCGCGGGCTCATATGTGCCGCCCTCCAACACGTTCCCCTATCCGGCAACCACCGGAACCAACGCGAGTAGTTTCTCGAAGGCGCTCAAGCAGACCGCCGCGCTCATCCGTGGGAACATCGGCGTGGAGGCCGTCGCCATCGATAAAGGCGGCTGGGACACCCACTCGGCGCAGGGCGTGGTCGCGGGCAGCATGGCGGGCACCATGCAGGACCTCGCCAACTCCATCCGCGCGTTCTACGAGGATGTGATCATCCAGGGCAACAACAACGTCACCATTGTCATTATGTCCGAGTTCGGCCGGCGCGTTGCCCAGAACGCCTCGCTCGGCACCGACCACGGCCATGGCAACGCAATGTTCGTCATTGGCAAGAAGATCAACGGCGGTCAGGTCTACGGCACATGGCCCGGCCTCGGTGCGGGCCAGCTCTATCAGAATCTCGACTTGCAAGTGACCACCGACTTCCGCGATATTCTCGCCGAGATCGTGCAGGACCGGCTGGAAAACTCCAACCTCTCCACGGTCTTCCCCGGATACACGCCGACGTTCCGCAACATCTGTGTCGCGGGTTGAAGTGGCATGGCTTCCGAGCCCATGTTCGGGCCGCCGCGGCCCGATGCCCCTGGTGCGGGCACACAGACAGCCGGGCGGCTTACGCCACTGCACTCTGATTTCGCCCGGGCTTATCGCACGGCTCGCTCGCTCTTGACTGCCCGTGTCTTGATTTCCGCAAGTTCCGCCACCGGCCGGCGCATGATTCGCCGCCGCGACGGCCAGCTCAGCGCCACGGTCGCCAGATACAAGACTCCTACCGCCGCGATCAGCAGCCAGAAA
>JBKJOD010000105.1:0-4288 GCA_046593245.1 Phycisphaerales bacterium | reverse complement strand
CCAGCTTTGCGGCGGGAGTGGGGGGGGTGGGGGCGGGGGTGGGGGGGCGCACCGTGGGCTTCACTTCGACAACAGGTGGTGTTGCAGAAGGTGAAATCAGCGTCGGTGAGTTGGACGAGTGGAGTTGAACGGGAGGTCCTTTGGGAATGGGGGCATCTGTGTCGTTGGCTCGGTCCTACTCCTGCTCTTCATCGTAATCCTGATCGTCGCGATAGGACGAGTAGGAGCAGGATTAGGATGATGATGAGGACCAGAGGAAGTGGGGCTGGTTATGGCCGCGCGACGCCCTCCGGTGCCTGTGCAAACTGGCTGGCTCGATCGCCCGGGAACTGCTTGATCCCTGATTGATTCGGCTTCTTCCCCTTGCCGCGCAGGTCCGTTGGGGTCTTCTCGGGAATGACAAACTCCTCGGGGTTGAGCGTGGCGCAGTGCTTCATCTCCGCATCCGCCGCCGCAAGCATGGTGTCGTCGGCGTGATCGAGCAGGTTGCGGAAGAACTCCTTGATCTCGACCTCCGCCAGATCAAAGAAGTGCAGCGCGGCCAGCTTGTCGCGCTGGAACTCCACATCGGCCGCGCCGTTGCCGGCGTGGCGCCGCAGGTCGCTGTCCAGCTTGCTCAGCGTGCACGTCCAGGCGTGCAGGAGGATGGCCGAGTTGCCCAGCCGCGCCTGCACGGCCTGCCGCTCCAGCATCGCCACGTCGTACTTCTTGCTCATGATCTTGAAGAGGTACGTGTGCTCGCGCGTCAGACGGCCCAGCCGCTCGCCGATCTCACGCAACTCGGGATGAATTCCGTGCAGCACCGGCAGCGGCCGCCGGATGCCCAGGAAGACCTCCAGCCCCAGCGGGATCGCCCGCTTCATGACTTCCGGCCGCAGCGCGTTGCGTGCGGCCTTGGCGAGAAACGCGCCCATCGACTCGTCCTTGTCTTTCAGCAACGCGCCGCGGATGCCCAGCATCATCTCCGCGAGCTGCTTGCCGCCGTAGCCGAAGATGAACGACCACATCAAGTCGTTGGAGCCCTCGACGATGAGATTGATGCGCGAGTCGCGGAAGACGCGCTCGACCTCGTTCTCGGTCATGTAGCTCTCGCCGCCCATGATCTGCATGCCGTCGTTCACGACGCGCCAGCCGTACTCGGAGCAGAACGTCTTGCAGACGGCCGTCTCCACCATGATGTCCTCATCCTTGCGGTCGAGCATCCCCGTCGTCATATAAAGGACTGCGTCGATCGCGTAGTCGTACGCGGCCATGCGGGCGATGCGCTGCCGCACGAGTTCCTTGTCCGCCAAGGGCTTGCCGAACTGGAAGCGCGTCATGCCCCACTTGGTGGCCTGATCGCGGACCTTGCGGGCCCCGCCGAGCATCCCGGCGCTGAGCGTGCAGCGCCCGTAGTTCAGGCAGGAGAGCGCCATCTGCAGGCCGCGCCCTTCCTTGCCGAGCAGGTTGTTCTTGTGGACGCGCACGCCGTGGAACTTGATGCGGGCCTGCCAGGTGCCGCGGATGCCGCACTTGCTGCGATTCTTCTGGAAGATCTCCACGCCATCGAGCCAGGGGTGCAGCACGATCGCGCTGATCTTGCCCTTGCCATCGGCCGTCTTCTCGCGGCACATCACGGTGAAGAGGCCGGAGATCGCGCCGGAGGTGGCCCACTTCTTCTCGCCGTAGACGACGTAGTAATCACCATCGCGCTCGAAGTACGTTTCCTGCCCGCCCGCGTCGCAACCGACGTTGGGCTCGCTGAGGCAGAACGCGCTGAGCCAGTCCTTCGCCAGCCGAGGCAGCCATTCCTTCTTCTGCGCATCGCTGCCGAAGAGCATCACCGCCTTGCACCCGATCGACTGGTGTGCGCTCACCAGTACCGCAGTGGAGCCGCAGGAGAAGCCGATGCGCTCCAGCACGCGGTTGTAGCTGGTGATGCCCATGCCCAGCCCGCCGAACTCCTTAGGGATGGTCATCCCCAGCACGCCCAGCGAGAAGAGCTTGTCGATCACCCAGCGCGGGATCTCCTGATCCTGATCGATGGCGATCGCGGGGTGCTCGTGCTTGAGATACTCATCCAGCCTGGCCAGCAACTGGTCGCACTCCGCCTGCTCGCGGGTGTCCTGTTGCGGATAGGGGAAGTAGAACTCCTCCTTCAGGTTGCCCCAGAAGATGTTCTTCACGGGCCCCATCTTGGAGGGCTCCGCGCCCATCCACTCCTCGGCCTGCTCGAGCAGCTTGCGGTCGTCGTCCTTGATGCCCTTGAGATTCTTCAGATCGGACATTGCGCTCGTGCTCCAGAAGCCGCACCGGATTGGCGGCGGTCAATCAATCTACTTCTTGCTCTTGTCAAAGAACGCCTGAATCGCTCCCCGTCCCGCCGGCGCGGCCCGCAGCCGCACCAGTTCCCGCCGCTCCATATCCAGCGCGGCCTGCCACCCATGCTCAAGCCCAGCGCGAACCTCATCCATCACCGCCCGCGCCGATTCCCCCTGCAACTCTTCTTCCCCGACCTTCGCCAGCCCCGCGAGCACGGTGGTCTTGATTCCCGGCCGCCCGATCCACCTCGACGGCGCACCATCACGACGCGGAATGCCGCCTGTCCCGCTTTGTCCCATGTTCGTTCTGTGTTCCATCACCCACTGCTTCGCAGTTGTCAGCAGTTCCGATGCACTCGGCGCGACGCGATCGAAGATCCCCGCGCTCACGGCTTCCTCATACATCATCGGCTTGCCCATGGCGGTACGCCGAATCGCCTCCGCCGCATCCATCCGCGCTGGCAAAAGATTCGTCCCGCCCCACCCCGGACAGATCGAAAGCCCCGCCTCGGGCAGCCCCACCGGATACGGCTTCCCGCTCGCGTTCGGCGCGCCGATCAATCCATCGCAGTGCATCGCCAGTTCCAGTCCGCCGCCAAGCGCCGCCCCGCCGATCGCCGCGGCCGTCGGACACGGCAACTCGCAGATCATCCCGAACACCCGCTGCCCATACGCCAGATACGCATCCAGCTTCCGATCCCCATCCTTATCTTCCGGGTTGAACTGGATCGTCTTCAGATCCGCCCCCGCGATGAACACGCGGCTCGACGCCGACGCCAGCACGAACCCATTCATGACCTTCGGCAACGATTTCAACGCCGCTTCGATCCGCCGGATCAACGCCTCATTCAGCACCACCATCGGCCACCCCGGTTGCTCGAGCGTCAACGTCACCACACCCGCGAACGGGCCGGCTTCGTCGATCGTCACAGCGAGTGGGGGGTGTTCCGCGGAAGTGCTCATGTCACTGCCATCGTATCAAACCCCACGATCCCCGAACACCCGCCCCCCCTCCCCCGCAGACCTTTTGGGGCTTTCCGTGGGAAGCTTCGATCCGCCCCGGACGCGCGGCCGCTTCCTCACCTCCGCCCGCACCGCCCCACGTATTGATACCATCCCGCTTCGGCGCCGCCCCTTGAGGCCCGCCCTCAACAGGATTTCCACTCCATGGCCACCACTTCCCGCTCCGGCGGACAGCGTCCCAACCTCTCCAGCCCCAGCGGCCAGAAGCAGCGCTCGCCGACGACCATCGGCCACACCGGCAGCCGCGTGGACCCTTCGCACACCGCCGAAGCCGCCCGCGATACCCGCGCAAAGAAGACCGCCAAGCAGGCAAAGAAGGCCGCGCCCGTTGCGTCCAAGCCATCAGGCAAGAACCCGAACCTGACGGCGAAGCAGAAGCACAAGAAAACCAAGAAGTAGCCGCGCGCGAGACACTTCGCCCCAACGCCGCGCCTCCACGATGCGATCATGCCACCCTCTACCCCCGCTTCATCGCCGACGTGCGACCACTGCGGCTACGACCTTAGAGGGATCGCGCCCGAAGATATCGCGTATCCGCACATCGCCAAGTGCCCAGAGTGTGGGAAGCGGTCGGACATCCGCTACCTCCCGCCGCCGCACGCCCCGTGGTGGCGATTTCCGCTCGCTGTAGTGGCCGGGACGGCAACGCTCGCCGCGAGCTATTTCGTGCTGGCGTCTTATCTCTGGGCATCTCAGGGGCGACTCTCGCAGCAAGGAAGCGTTGTGGCGCTGCTGCTCTCGCTTCCCATTTTCATCGGCGGCGCGACGTCTCTTGCAATTGTCTGGCGCGATCGCCTCGGGTATCTCAGGTGGAGTGAAACGCATCAAAACGCGTCAGTCAGAGGTCGGTGGACCCTGCTCGTTGATTACTTCGCGTATTGCCTCGTGAACAGTCTCGTTGCCGGCGGTGTGGCACTTTTGCTGGAGTTCGCGTTCGGATAACGCTTTTCCGTATCGAGCAGCAG
>JBKJOD010000307.1:0-2789 GCA_046593245.1 Phycisphaerales bacterium | reverse complement strand
CCAGGGCTTGTTGCCCGAACCCTCACTTTGATTGTTGCCGTTGCCTTCACCGGGCTTGCTGCCGTTGCACTGGCCTTCGCCTTCCTTTTCGCCGCCCTTGCACATGCTCTGCATCTTGCTCTGGCACTCGCTCTTGGCGCCCTCGGCGAGCTGCATCTCCTGTTGGAGTTGCTCGAGCTGGTTCATCTGCTGCTGCATCTGACCGGCGGCCTGCTGCATGCCCTGCTGGTCGCCACTCTTGCTGGCTTGGGACATCTGGCTGGCGGCCTTGGAGAGTTGGTCCATCGAGTTCTGGCACTGGCTCTGCGCCTGAGCCATCTCCGAAAGGGCCTTCTTCTGTTCGGGGGTCAGGTTCTTGGCGGCTTCGAGGGCCTTCTGCATGGACTCCTTGTCGCCCGCGGCCTTGGGATCAAGCCCGGCCTGCTTCATGGCCTTCTCAAGCTGCTCCTTGTTCTTGGCCATTTCGGTGAGCTGCTTGGAGAGATTCTCGAGTTGATCGGCAAGCTCCTGCTTCTGCTTTTCGGAGAGAGAGCCGGAGGCCATGGACTCCTTCATCTTTTCGATTTCTTTCTGGGCACCGGAGAAGTCGCTCTTGGCCATCGCCTTGGTGAGTTCGCTGGTCTTATCGCCGGGGGTCTTGAGGTTCTTGAGTTTGTCCTGCACCGCGTCGAGTTTCTGGCCCTTCTCGCCGTTGCGGAGCTGGTCCAGACGCTCGGAGAGCTTGGTCAGATCCTTGATCACGGCGCGACGCATGGCTTCGGGGTCGCGCGGCTCGGGCTTCTCGGCGGTGGGCGCCTCAACCTTTTCTTTTTCAAGACCGAGTTTCTCGGCCATGTCCTCGATCTTCTTGATCTCGATCTTGTCGGCCTTCACCTGGGTGATGGCGACATTCCGCTTCTCTTCGGCGATCGCCTTGGCGCGCCAGCCGAGGACATCCATGCGCGGGAAGGCCATCCAGACCACGGCGAACGCGAGCGCGAGGGCGAAGGGGACGGGCCAGAACTTTGGGGCCTGGATCGGAACGGCGTGCGAGACGCGCACGCCACGGGCCTGGCGAACGGCGGACTCCACCGTGACGCGGGCCCAAGGGTCTTCGTTCTGATACTGCTCGATGGAGAGCGCAGTGGAGAGTGACTCCTTCAAATTCGCGCCCTCATCCACGCGGCGCGCGACGGCGGCCTTGCTCGGGCGAACGACAAAGGACCAGACCAGCGCAAAGAGGATGGCCGCACCGCCGGCGGAGTAGGCGATGATCTTCCACGGGAACGTCAGTCCGAAGAGTTGCTGCACGATGCGCGACAGCAGAAGCCCCAGCACGATGGCGGTGGCGGCGAAGATCAAACCACGAATGAAGTTGGCGACCGCCAGTCGCATCGCGGCGGCGGAGAGAACTCGGTTGATCTCGTGCATGATGACTTCCTCCATGTGGACCCCGTGGCCCATTCGGCACTTCCCGGCCGCCACACTTCCAAGCTGTCATCGGATGGCCGAAGGGCAAACCCCGTCTCGCCGTCCCTTACCCTGTCCCTTGGATGAGGGCGCAATGCCTCCAACCAAGCTATCCACGCCTGTTTGTACCACTGTATTCGGACATGGGGGCAGATCCGTTCGGAATTCATACGAATCGAGCACGATTACCAAACTTTTACCAAACCACTATCCCCCGTTCCAGTTGCAAGGTGGGTCGGGACAGCCCATGATCCCGGTTCATGACAGCGGAGGCGTTCCACATCCCGAGGCGGCAGACACCAGCGCAGGTGGATGCGCTGTTCGCCGCGCAGCGATATCGGGACATGATCGGGCATGGGATTCACTGCGCACTGGCGGTGGGCGGATGTTTCTTCGCGGGGTGGGAGACGAGCTTCGCCGAGTGGGCGATGCTGCCGGTGCTGATCTGCTTTCTGGTGCGCATGACCGGACAGCACCGGGTGCTGGAGCCGCTGGCGTTTGATCGCGTGGTGCGATTGTGGCTGGCGTTCGGGGCGTGGCTCGGGTTGAGTGTGCTTTGGTCCTATGCGAACGGGCCGAAGGAGTGGGTGACGGATGTGCAGTCGATGCGGTTCTTTGTGCTGCCGCTGGTGATGTGGCCGGTGCTGGATCGGCGGCGGTGGCTGATCGGCGCGCTGGTGGCGGGGATCGCGTGCGGACAGATGTCGCAGGTGGTGCATCTGGCGACCACGACGCTGCACACATCGTGGATGCCGTTTCATCGGATGCCGGGGCGGATCACGGGGTGGTGGGATGCGGCGGTGAGCGGTTCGATTTTGTGCGCGGGGCTGGGATTGTGGTTGGGTGCCGCGCTGTACGCACGGACGACGCGGGTTCATTTCATCGGTGTGGCGGGATCGCTGGCGACGATCGTGTGCATCGCGCTGACCGGGACGCGCGGGGCGTGGATCGGGGCGGCGCTCTTGCTGGGGATCGCGGCGTGGATACTGGTACGGCGGACGCGCTTCCGCGCGGCTGCGCTCGGAGGCGTGGTTACGCTCGTGCTGGTTGGAGGGACGCTTGGCATCGGCGCGGGTGTATATGTGATGAACGCGGAAGACCCGGCGAGGCTGCCGGGGATCGCACAGCGGCTTCGGCATGGTATTGATGAGGTCCGGGGTGCGGGCGATCCGCGCGGGTATGAAACAGACACGGGGCTGCGATTGGCAATGTGGAAGTGGGGCTGGGCCGCGCTGCGGACGCATCCGCTGATTGGCGTCGGCGCGGGCGGATACAAACCGTGGGTGCGGGCGCAGAGCGTGGAGCAGGCGGAAGCGCTACGCGCGCCGGCGGGAGCGATA
>JBKJOD010000289.1:0-5504 GCA_046593245.1 Phycisphaerales bacterium | reverse complement strand
CGCTGGACTCCTACGGAAACATCATCCTGAACTGGAAGACGCGCCAGCCCGCGGGCCTCAGCGGTGTGACCTACTCCATCCGCCGCAAGCTGGACAACGCAAGCGGGTTCACGCTGCTGGACTCCGTCGGCGGCAAGACCTTCACCGATGAGACTGTCCCCGTCGGCACCGAATCGGTCGCGTACACCATCACGGCCCGCCGCGGCTCGCAAAGCTCCGCCCCGAGCGCGGAGTTCACCATCCGCTTCGGACGCGTGGCGGGCGGTGGGTTTGCGATCACTTCGACTGAGACGGCGGGGGGGCCGATGAAGATGGCGGCGTAAGGAAGAAGGTTCACCGCGGAGGGCCGCGGAGAGCGCGGAGAAAGAGATTTGTGTTCAAGGCATGAGCAGCCCGGGCGAAATGCCCGGGCTGTTTTCTTTCCACGTTTCCGGCATCTTGCCCTCCTGCGCCAAGCTTTGCTCCGTGCTTCCTCCGTGTGCCCCTTGTGCTCCGTGTTTGAATGCCTTCTGCCGGGATGCAGAGTTGCTCATACCATTCTGACCCCCCGGAGTTCACCCATGCGACGCCTCTTTGCCTTCCTCTTCGCTCTCGCCCTTGCACTTCCCTCGCTCGCCCAGGACGTCAAGTACGAGAAGTACACGCTCGACAACGGCCTCACCGTGATCCTGCACGAGGACCACACCATTCCCGTCGCCACCATCAACCTGTGGTATCGCGTCGGCGCGAAGGAAGAGCCGCGCGGGCGGTCCGGGTTCGCGCACCTGTTCGAGCATCTCATGTTCATGGGCACCGAGCGCGTGCCGGGGAGCGACTTCGACAACCTCATGGAAGCCGGCGGCGGATCCAACAACGCCAGCACCTCGCTGGATCGCACAAACTATTTCTCCACCGGGCCAAGCTCCCTCCTGCCCACGCTGCTCTGGCTCGATGCGGATCGCATGGAGGACCTCGGCCGCACCATGACGACGGAGAAGCTCAACAAGCAGCGTGATGTCGTTCGCAACGAGATCCGCCAGCAGGTGGAGAACGCGCCGTACGGCAAGAGCGAGGAGTACATCACGCACTACATGTACCCCGTCGGCCATCCGTATTACGAGAACGTGTACGGGCTGCACTCGGACCTCGAGGCCGCGACCGTCAACAACGTCAAGGACTTCTTCGCGAACTTCTACCTGCCCAACAACTGCTCGCTGGTGGTGGCGGGTGATTTCAAGAGCGCGGAGATCAAGCCGCTGGTGGCGAAGCTGTTTGGGACTATCACCAAAGGCCCGCCGGTGGTGCGCCGCGAAGCGAAGGATTGGCCGACGCCCGTGCTTGGCACCGTCCAGCGCGTGACCATGCTCGACAAGGTCGAGCTGCCCAAGATTGCGTACGTGTACCACTCTCCCGCGACCTTCCAGCCCGGCGATGCCGAGATGGACCTGCTGGGAGCGGTGCTGACGCAGGGCAAATCCTCGCGGCTGTACAAGCGGCTGGTACTGGATGACAAACTCGCCAACGACGTGAGCGCATCCCAGAACTCCGCGACGCTGGGCTCGCTGTTTGAGATCTCCGTCATGACCAAGCCGGATGCGGACCTGAACGCCGTAGAGAAGGCGATGGACGAGGAGATCGCCAGGATTCTCGCTGATGGCATCAAGGACGACGAACTGGCGCAGCGGAAGGCGACCATTGAGCTCGGCATGCTCTCGGGCCTGGACGATGTCGCTCGCAAGGCCGACAAACTCAACGAGTACGAGTATTTCTTCGGTGAGCCCAACTCATTCAAGCGCGATTTGGATCGCTACCGCAACGCGACGGCCGCGCAGATTCAGGATTGGGGCAGGAAAGTCATCACCCAGAACTCGCGGCTGATCGTCCGCACGCTCCCCGAGCAGCCGGAGCGCGACAACGCCCACTCCCCGAGAGCCTTTCGCCCCGCTGACATGGCACAGGGGGAGTTCTCGCCGCAGGCGCCGGAGACCTTCAAGCTCAGCAGCGGCGTGCCCGTGATGCTTTGGAAGCGGTCCGAACTGCCGCTGGTCTCGATGGCGATGGTGGTGCACCCGGGTGGGGCATTGGCCGACAATGCCCACGCAGGTCTCGCGTATCTCACCGCCGAAATGCTCGGCGAGGGCGCGGGCGACAAGAACGCCACCCAGTTTGCCGATGCCGTGCAGTCTCTGGGCGCGACCTTCAACGCCGGCGCGGATGTGGAGTCATTCACCGCGGGCATGACCATTCTTAAGCGAAACTTCGACAAGGGTGCGGACCTCTTCGCCGACGCCATCCGGCGGCCGCGCTTTGCCGCCGAGGACTTCGAACGCGTGCAGCGCCTGCACGTGGATGATCTCCAGCAGGAACTCGAGAACCCGCAGGCCGTCGCGGGCAACATCGGTGCTCGCGTGCTGCTCGGGGATGGACATCCGTACGCGCTCCCCGTTGGCGGCACGATCGCCACGGCCAAAGCCATCACGCTCGACCAGGTCCGCGCCCTGCACGGCGCGGTCTTCGCACCCAAGGCGGCAACACTGCTGATCTGCGGCGATCTGACCACCGAGCAGGCCAAGGCCGCGCTTGAGAAGGCCTTCGGAGACTGGAAGCCGGAGGGCGCAAAGCACCCCGCGCCGTCCGCCGTTGACGTCTCGTCTGCCGACAATGGCATTCCCAAGTCCGATGCACTTCGTGTGATTCTCGTTGATCGCCCCGACGCCGTGCAGACGGTGATTCGCTTCGTCCTGCCCGGCCCGAAGGCCGCGGACCCGGCACGCTCCAAGTATCGCGTGCTGAACACAATCCTCGGTGGCTCCTTCACCAGCCGATTGAATCAGAACCTGCGCGAGAAGAACGGCTTCACATACGGCGCGGGCTCGCGCTACACCATGAATCCGATGGTCGGTATGTTTGTCGCCCGCTCCTCCGTCAAGGCCGATGTCACCGGTGCTGCGCTCAAGGAGTTTTTCGCCGAACTCAATCGCACCCGCGCGGGCGACATCTCCGCTGGCGAGATCACAAAAGCCGCGCAGACCATTCGCACCGAGACCATTCAGGGCATGGCTGGCATCCACGGCCCGATCCGCGCTGCCGAAGGACTGATCGTCGCGGGACTTCCCTTCGAGACCGTCGCGAGCGATCTTGCCGCGGCACTCAAGGTGACGGCCACGGACGTGAACACGGCCGCACACGACGCGATCCCGCTGGAAAAAGGCGTGCTCGTTCTCGTCGGCGACAAGAAGCTCATCCTCGAACAGATCAAAGACATGAAGCTGCCCACACCGATCGAACTCACACCCGAGGGTGAGACGGTGACCGCGGGATCAAAGGCCGCAAAGGATTAAGTGGCACCGGCTTTCCAGCCCGTGTTCAGGCGCTCCGCCCGAAATGTCTTTCTGCTTTGTTGCAACCCACGCAGAGCGCATGGGCTGGAAAGCCCATGCCACGGAGCCTTTACGGCTCCACGCCCACATGCTTCCCCGCCTCGCGCACCGTGAGAGCCGAGAGCTTCTTCGCATTCGCCTTCAAGAACTTCTTCACCGCGTCCGGATCCGTCTTTGCATACTGCCGGAGTGACCATCCGATCGCTTTGCGGATGAAGAAGTCCTCCTCGTCCGCGCGCTTGAGGCAGAAGTCAAAGAGCATCTTCTCGTCAGTCTCTTCCTTGTGGCTCAGTTGGCAGATGATCGCGGAACGGCGCACCCAGAGGTCGTCATCATCCAGCCACTTCCGCATGATCGGCGCGGCCGCACCGCGCTGGGTTCGCACGATGTGCCCGACCATCTTGTCCGCCACCTGATCCACGATGTCCCACCATCCGCCCTCCATCACCAGCCGCTTGAAGAGTGGCAGGTGCGCCGTGGTCAGGTGCTCCGGAAACTCTTCCGCGTAGTAGCAGGCCGCGTACATCAGCTCGCGTGGCCCTTCATACACGGGCGGCTTCATGGTCGAGTCCTTGCGCGGCTTGGTCGGGTCTTTCTCGTGCTTGGCCGGCTCCGGCCAGCCGGGGCCTTCGCCGCTGTTGCCGTGCAGGCCCGCGCCCCAGAGCACCAGCACGCCACTGCGATACGCAGACCCATCTCGCGGCGTGTGAACGGCGCACAACTGCTTGAACACCGGGTCCCGCTGTGGCACCGGCACGCCGTAAAACGGCTGCGTGGTCTTCATGTACGCGGCCATGTCCCGCGCGTTGTCAGCATTGCCCAATGCCGTGAGGCGTTCGTGTACGAACTCAACAATGGGTGGCAGGGACATGCCGGGATGCTAATCCATCCAACCAATCCCCGCCTATTTCCCCATTTCCGTACGCCGCCCAAACGCGATCTTTGGCGTGCAATGCACGCGCGGCACGATCGTTCTGCTGTGCCGCAGTCGCGGCATCCCGGCGATACGCCGGACCTTTTAGGAGTTCACATGAAGCTTTCTAGCGTTTCTGTTTCGATGGCCGCTGTGTCAGTGCTTGCTGCGAGTATTGCTCTTTGGCCCGCCAATGCCCAGCCCACCGGCGACAAACCCGTGGGTGGTCAACCCCCGGCAGGCGAGAAGGGTGGAGGCCCCCGCGGTGGTGATCGTGGTGAAAAGGGCGATCGTCCCCCGCAGTCCGCGTGGCGTGAGAAGCTCAAGGACGAACTCCGCGAGCACCCCTCTCTCGGCCGCGCTCTGCTCTCCCTGCACGAGGCGAAGGACTATCTCGAAACCGTCAAGGGTGATCTGGGCGGCCACAAGGCAAGCACCATCGCATCCATCGACAACTCCATTAAGGAACTCGTCGAGGCGATCAAGTTTGACGAGAAGCGCGAAGGCGGCCCTGCCAATGGTGGCGGCCGTCCGAGCCGCCGTCCCAACAACGACAAGCCCGGTGATGCCCCTGCCCCTGCAAAGCCCGGCGACGCTCCCCCCGCGCCCAAGCCCTGATTGATAGACCGCTCAGCCAGATATACGAGCCGGTGTGCCCGGGGAGCAATCCCAGGTCGCACCGGCTTGTTTTTTGGCTGTGCTTCGGCGCACCCGCCCATGTTCGAGCCGCCGCGGCCGAAGGCCTTTGGCAACGCGATGCATCATCAAGGCAGTGTCAGCGGTATCCTTTCTTCCCTGTGTGCAGCCGCACATCACTTTGGAGCCCGACATGCGCTACCCGATTCTCGCCGTACTGCTCGCCACCGTTGCGTTCTCCACCGTCCTCGCCGCGCCGCCGGAAACCGCCAAGAAGCCCGTAACAGACGAGCTTCAGGGTGTCAAGATCGTGGATGACTACCGCTGGCTGGAAGACTGGAACGACAAGTCCGTGCAGGACTGGTCAGAGCGGCAGAACGTCTACGCCCGCTCGATGCTGGACAAAATCGCCTGCGCCCCCGCGCTCCGCGCCCGGCTCACCGAGCTTGAGAACAGCGTCGGTGTTGAGTATCACGCCGTGAAGCCCGTTGCCGGGCTGATCTTTGCATCCAAGAACCAGCCCCCGAAGCAGCAGAGCTGATTGTCGTGCTCAAGTCGATGGACGATCTCAAGAGTGAGCGCGTCATCATTGATCC
>JBKJOD010000041.1:0-5904 GCA_046593245.1 Phycisphaerales bacterium | reverse complement strand
TGGTGGAACCAGCGGAGACGCCGCTCAGGATCACCGAGTTGGGCAGGTTGATCAGTTCGCCCTCGGTGCGGACCCAGTGAACGACATTCAGGATGTCAGAGATCGGCTGCGGGTACGACGCGGTGTTGGTCACGAGCGTGTAGTCGGGGCTGATCACGGTATAACCGAGATCTGCCAGCGCGACCGCAAGCCCGTCAAAGTCGGAGCGCGAACCGGAGTTGTAGCCGCCGCCGTGGACCATGATGATGGTGGTGGCGATCGGCGGGGTGCCCTGCTCGGGCTGGTAGAGATTGAGCAGCAACTGATTGCCGGGAGCGCCGGGAGAGCTAAAGGGAATGTCGCGGATGGCATCCGCGGCGGGCGCGGCGGGAGCGATCGCGCTCGCGCACGCCAGCGCGAAGAGTCGAGCGATCTGTCGGCACCTTCGGCTCACGGACGGGCTCCAACCAAGCGAACACCCTGCGGCACAGAGAGTGGGCAGAGCGCACATGACACCAGGCACGTTGGCTACGTGAAGATCATACAAGCGGATTGCGATTTGTGTCGTGGAAATCCCGAGGGAGAGGAAAAAGAGCGGGGTTGCTGGCCGCTATAGTCCGGCCCGGGCATCGCTCGGACAAACCGCATCAAAGTATCCGGAATCGTCGCCGCGGCGATGGAACCAAGGAGTCGAACGGTGTCTCAGCAGAAGTTTGATCTGGTCGTGATTGGTGGCGGACCGGCGGGGTATGTGGGCGCGATCCGGGCGGCGCAGCTCGGCATGAGCGTGGCGATCGTAGAACGGGCCAAACTCGGCGGGGTCTGCCTGAACTGGGGCTGCATCCCGAGCAAGGCGCTGCTGGCGAACGCGGAACTGGTCGAGAAGATGAAGCAGGCGGATGACCAGAAGTTCTGGGGTCTGAAGATCGAGGGCAAGGTGGGGCTGGATTGGGATCGCGTGATCGGCCGCAGCCGCGATGTGGCGGGGAAACTCACCAACGGCATCGCGTTCCTGATGAAGAAGAACAAGATCACCCATATCGTGGGAAACGCGAAGATCACCCGGGCTGGTGGGCCGGGCAAGACCTGCGTGATCGATATCCAGGAGTGCGTGGTGAAGGAGGAACTGACCTCCGCGCCGGCGACACCGGGGAAGACGACGCAGACCATCGAGGCGGAGAACGTTCTGGTGGCAACGGGCAGCGTTGCCCGCGATCTGCCGTTTGCCAAGTTTGACGGGGACCGCATCTGGGGCGCTCGCGAAGCCATGTTCAACAAGGAGCAGCCCAAGAAGCTCATCATTGTTGGCGCGGGCGCGATCGGGATGGAGTTTGCGTATTTCTACCACTCCATGGGTTCGGAGGTAACGGTCATCGAGATGATGGACCGCATCGTGCCGGTGGAGGACAAAGATGTGTCCACCGCGCTGCAGCGGCTGTACACCAAGCACGGCATCAAGTTCATGACTTCCACGACCACGACGGCGGTCGAGAAGACCGCGGGTGGGGGGGCGGGCGTGAAGGTGACGGTCGCGCCTTTCGCCAATGGCAAGGCCGATGAATCCAAGAAGGAAACGCTCGAAGCCGATCGCGTGCTGCTGGCGGTGGGAGTGGTCGGGCGCACCGACGGGCTCTGCGATGCATCGCTCGGGCTGAAGACCGATCGCGGGCACATCGTGACGGACTACGTCCCGAACAAGACCGTGAGCGAGCCGATTGATTACAAGACCAACCTGCCCGGCATCTACGCGGTCGGCGATGTGATCGGGCCGCCGTGGCTGGCGCACGTCGCGAGCGAAGAGGCGATCACATGCGTTGAACGCCTCGCGTGGCGCAAAGACAAAACCAAGCACCATGAGCCGATCCCGATCGACTACAGCGTGGTCCCCGGGTGCACGTATTGCGTGCCGCAGATCGCGAGCGTCGGCTTCACCGAGCAGAAGCTCATCGAGATGGGCAAGGTGAAGGGCAAGGACTATGCCGTGGGGCAGTTCCCTATGAGCGCACTGGGCAAGGCGATTGCCGCGGCCCACACCGATGGCTTCGTCAAGATCATCCGCGGCCTGCCGCGCGGCGAAATCCTCGGCGCGCACATCCTGGGCGACCAGGCCACGGAGCTCATCTCCGAACTCACCCTCGCCCGTCGCTTGGAAGCAACGACCGAGGAGATCATCTGCACCATGCACGCGCACCCGACGATGCACGAGGCGACGCGCGAGGCGGCACTTGCGAGCGAGGGGCGCGTGATTCACGCGTGAGGCCGGACTGCTGCACGTCCGCCTGTTGGCGGCGTATCGCATCTGGATACCTTTCGGCGGTAATGCCGAGGACTCTGTGGATCTGTCACATCTCGCCAACCGCGGCGTGTTTCCCGCATGGCGGCAACAGGGCTTTTAGATTTTGTCGTATTCTTCGCGGAGCTGATTGAAGACGACATCCAAGCGGACCCGCTGCCGTGCAATATTCCCACCATTCGACTCTCATGGAGACAGGCACGGAAATGCAGGCGATCTAGGTGCTTGATGCGCCCGCGGCAAGAGTGGTCGCTCTCATGCATCCACACCAGCGGGCGAGTGCGGCTGACGGCACATCGCGTGAATGGGGATGGTCTCAGCAGGAGCAGAGTTCCGTCGTCAAAGCGATACAGTTCGTTCGGGGCGCGCCTCAGTCCTGACACACCGCGTCCGCCCCCCACGCAGGCCTGTGCGGTCGTAGTGGCCCCCTCTTACCTGTAGAGGTTCAATGGAGCACAGCGGGCCGCGATCGCATCAAATACGCCACGCCAGCCCCTTTATCGGCAGTGCGGCCAAAGGACTTTCCAGAACGCAACCGCGATGAACGCGCCTTCTGGGTTTCATGGGTCTGCGGTACTTGCTGTTTCGTTCTCCCTGTACCTTTCGCTGGGTTGAACCTCGCCCGTTTTCATGTAGACTCTTCCCAGCGTCGCGGCGATGGATTCGTCCGGGCGGCTGCAGGGCCATAGCAGCGGAGAGCATTTCCATGCTTATTCATCGAGTTCGATTCAACGTGCCGTGCATGGGCTTGGTCGCGCTCGTGTGCGCCCTCTCCGGCTCCGCGGCCCACGCCCAGTGCGTCGGCTATGCCCTCACACAATCCTCGGGTGCCACGATCGACCCCGGCGTTGCGGACATCGGCAACCACGCCGACGACGCGACGACCGCCATCGCGCTGCCCTTCGCGTTCGCCATCTTCGGCGTTCCCTATACCACGCTCAACGTCTCCAGCAACGGCACCGCACAGTTCACCACCAACAACGTGGCGTTCGGAAACGGCTGCCTCCCCGCCGCAGGGATGGGCGTCATGATCGCACCGCACTGGGACGATCTGCGCACCGACGGCGTAGGAGATGGGATCTTCACCTTCTTGACGGGAGTGTCGCCCGCGCGGGTCTTCAACATTGAGTGGCGGACGCATTACTACGGGAGCCCGGGCACCGCCAACTTCGAGGTCCGGCTCTTCGAGGACGGCTCTCACCTTGAGGTGGTCTTTGGCCGGATCGATGAGGGCGGCTCAAGCGCCACCGTGGGTATTCAGCACACCGCCTCCCCGCCCGTCCAGGTGTCGTGCAACACCGGCGGCATCGTCCAGAACGGCACTCGCCTCACCTTCGCGTGCTACAACGGCCCCACCGGCACCGCCGCGGCCTTTCCCAATCCTGTGTATGCGTGCGGCACCCAGGGCACGACGCTCCTCACCGCCACCGTCACTCCCGGATCTAGCCCGCCCAGCACGGGCATGATGGTCACCGCGGACCTGACCAGCATCGGTGGTCCCACCGGGCAGGCTTTTTACAACGACGGAACTCATGGCGACGCGAGCGCGGGTGACGGCATTTGGAGTTTCCGCCTGACCGTTCCCCCCATCATTCCGGCGGGCGATAAGAGCATCCCGTACACACTTGCCGATGCGCAGGGTCGTTCGACGACCGTGGTGCTCGGCGTCACCGTGAACCCTTGCGCTTCCACAGGGCCCGACGTCATCGTCAGAGGCCTGACAGACGTCAACTACTACGGCGCACTCGGGAGCATTTCGGCGTATTCCATCGGCACCGACGCGTGCAACATCGGTGACTTTCCCGCCATGTGGATCCAAGGCGGCCCGCAGCATCCGGTCATCGCGCAGAACATGTACCGGCTCAAGAACGGTCGCTTCGAGCAGATCGGCCAGTCCTTCCTCAAGTACGGCTTTCAATCCCTGAACTCTCCGGGCTGCGGGACGTGCGTGCAGCCCCCGCTCGGCGGGGCGCAGCTCGGCGTGGGGTGCTCGGATGTCTACGGTGCCGGCTACAACGGCGGTCAAGGAAACTTGGGTCCCCGCTCGACCTGCAACGGAACGACCGGCGTCTATGTCTCGCCGCCGCCCCCTCCGCCGGGGAACGTCATCGGGCAGCGGCTCCAAGTCTTCACCAGCGATATCGACCCAGCACTCAACGCGGGTGCGCAGTACTTCGGCGAGGCGCACTATGTGACCGCGGATGATGCGCAGTGGACGCTCGCCGGTGCACCGGCGACCAACGGGCTCAACAACGCGACCTATCAACGCCTTCTGTTCGCCAACACGACCTCCGCTCCGACGCTCAGCGGTCCTGTTCACCAGATGAGCCCGGCGATCCAGGCATGGAGAGACGTCGACCCCGCCGTCTCGATAGCTGTCGCCGACTATGTTGACACGTCGCTCCCCGGTCCGGGCATTGTCTGCCGCTTCTGGATTGCAGGAAGGGCGACCGACAATGGCAACGGCACATGGCACTACGAATACGCCGTACACAACCTCAACGCGGACCGCAGCGGCGGCTCATTCTCGGTGCCGATCCCGCTGGGAGTGGGTGTGGCAAACGTCGGCTTCCACGGGGTATTCGCGCACTCCGGAGAGCCGTACCCCAACACCGCCACCAATCCGGACAACTGGGCGGGCTCGGTCGTAAGCGGCACGCTGATGTGGAGCGCACCCGAGCCGTTTGTGGCACCCAACGGCAACAACGCCAACGCGCTGCGCTGGGGCACGATGTACAACTTCCGCTTCGACGCGAGCACCCCTCCCACCGCCGCGGGCGGGCGGGCCGTGAGCATCGGGCTCTTCAAGCCGGGAACTCCCACGGCCATTTCGGCGGCGCTGATCGGCCCGAGCTCGGCGTGCGCTGCGGTGGACTTCGACGGCGTGGGCGGAATAACCGTGGAGGACATCTTCGCGTATCTAGGTGCCTTCTTCGCGGGCGACCCGCGGGCGGACTTCAACCACTTCGGAGGGATCAGCGTGCAGGACATCTTCGACTTCTTGGGAGCATGGTTTTCCGGTTGCTGATTTGTTCCCGGTTGGCGCCGGCTTGGATGACACGGTTCTCCGAACCGTCGTCGGGCGGCCGCGACGCGTGTGCCTTGGTTGCGGTTGAGTGCACCGGCGGCGCACACCGCTCGGCTCTGATTATTCCTTGCTCTTGTGCGCCTCCGGCGTGAACCACGCGGCATCAAACGTCGGGGCATCCACGCGCTGCATCACCAGCTTGCGCGGCGGGTTGGGGCGTGCGCCTGGGCCGGGGCCGCGCGGACCCGGGCCGAAGCCGCCGCGCTCGCGCGGCCCACCCGGACCTGCATTCGGGCCGGGACCATTGCGTGGACCATCCGGCCCTGCATCGCGGCGAGGACCATCGGGGCGACCACCGGGGCTGCCCGGCCCGCCCGGGAGCGGGCCATCCGGGCGCGGCTCGGGGCGTGGGTGCGGGCCGTCGAGTTCATGGCCAGGGCGCGGACGGCGGCCTTCCGGGCCGCGGTCATCGGGACCACGCCGACCATCAGGACCAACCGGACCATGAGGACCATCTTCATCAGGACCGAGGGCATCCGGGCCGGGTTCGTTGGGGCCAGGACCATCGGGGCGCGGGCCACCGGGGCGGAATCCTTCGCGGCGC
>JBKJOD010000439.1:0-3535 GCA_046593245.1 Phycisphaerales bacterium | reverse complement strand
CGCCGTCACCGCCAGCGTCGGCAGGCACTGCATCGCCAGCACAAAGAACACCAGCAGCGACCACGACGTCGCCGGCGTGAAGATCGGCGTGACCCCGTCGGATCGCTTCGCCGTCTGAATCTGCTGCATCAAGTGCTGCTGCCCCGCGTCCCCCTCCGCTTTCTCCTGTCCCGCGATCACCACATTCATCGTCGAGACGAACACCTCGCGTGCCGCGAAACTCGCCAGCACCCCTGTCGTCAGCTGCCAGTCATATCCGAGCGGGCGAAACACTGGCTCAACAGCATGTCCGATCTTCCCCAGGAATGAGTGCGTCTTGGCGTGCCTGAGCTCGATCTCGTCCAGCGCAGTGGTGACATCTTCCGCGATCGTCCGTGTCTGCGCCGTTTGCCCTCGAACACCCACAAATCGCGAGAGCTGTTCTCCGAGCACCTTGGAGTCCGTAGCAGAACTCGCTCGCACATATGGCTCATCGTTTGCCGCAATGCGTTCGCGGATTTCAGCGACGAATGCCGGCGGCTCACTCTTCGGATACGCCCCCAACCACCACAACACCACACAAATCACCAGTATGTTCGTCCCCGCGTTCCGCACGAACATCTTCGCACGATCAAACGTCCCCACCGCCGCCGTCCGCATGCTGGGCCGCTTGTACGTCGGCAGTTCCAGCGCCATCGCACGGCTCTTTCCCCGCAGAATCGTCCGCCGCGCGATCAGCGCGCTCCCCATCGCCGCCACCATCCCCAGCAGATAGCACCCCACAAACGCCACCGCCCCCAGCAGCGGCCGATCCTTGAACAGCAGCGATGTCAGCAGCACATACACCGGCAGCCGCGCCGAGCAGGTCATGAACGGTGCCACCAGAATCGTCGCCAGCCGCTCTTTCCGATCCGGGATCGCCCGCGTCGCCATGATCCCCGGTAGCGCGCACGCGTGGCTGCTCAGCAGCGGCACAAACGCGTGCCCCGGCAGCCCGAACGGGCGCAATAGCCGATCCATCAGAAACGCACCGCGGGCCAGATACCCAGTGTCTTCCAGCAGCGAAATGATGAAGAACAGCAAACAAATCTGCGGCAGGAAAATCAGCACGCTTCCCACGCCCCCGACTATCCCAGCCGCCAGGAGATTCGCAATCGCCCCCGTCCCCATCCACGCGTGAATGAGCCCCTTGCCCCACTCAAAGATCGCCCCCAGCCACTCCATCGGAAACCTCGCCACCGAGAAGATGGACCAGAACAGCCCCGCCATCACCACCGCAAAAACCAGCATCCCCCCCACCGGATGCAGCAGCACGCGATCCACCCGATCGCTCGTGGTTTCGCTCAGCGTCCCCGTTCCCGGGCCGCGATCCGCGCGGGCGCACTGCACATGTATCTCATCCGCCCACGCCCGGAGCTGATCCTGATCCGCCGGCACCGGCTTGGCGGGCGTCGGTATCTTCGCCTCGCGAATTCCAAACCGCACCTTCTCGATCCCCGTCCCATCCCGCGCGTTCGTCAGCACCACGCCGCAACCCAACATCGCCTCCAGCCGCGACTGTTCGATCGTCACGCCGTGGCGCTTCGCCACGTCGATCATGTTCACCACCACCAGCGTCGGCAGCCGCCGCCGGAACACCTCGCCCACGAGCATCAGGTTGCGCGCCAGATTCGCCGCGTCCACCACGACTACCGCGCAATCAGGCGCACCCAGTTCCTCGCCGCGCGGCGCGCTCGTCCCCGCCAGCACCTCTCGGCAAACCCGGCTCTCCAGTTGATCCAGCTCCAGCGAGTACATCCCAGGCAGATCAATCAAATCCCCATCGCGCCCTCCCTCCGCCCCCGCCTTCACGCGCGTCACCCGCGCTTCCAGCGTCGTCCCCGGAAAGTTGCTGGTCTTGTGGCGCAGCCCGCTGATGCGATTGAAGAGCGTCGTCTTCCCCGTGTTCGGATTTCCCAGCAGCGCGATGCGCCGCACATCCGTGCCGCAGCGATCCTCCGGCGCACACCGCTCGCTCGGCTCGCACCACGCACACTCCAGGTGCGCATCATTTCCATGCGAAACAATCTGCGTCAGCGGCAGATGCTTGGGAGGAGTTTCCGGCCGCGGGTCTGCCATTGCATCACTCACACGCCCGGGATGCGGCGGCTGCCGCCGAATCCCGCGGATACTCCGCTACTCACGCCACCACGCGCACAAAGATTCGCTCCGCCAACCCCCGCGCCAGCCCGATGCGGCACATCCCCCCGCACGTACAGCTCGCCCCTTCACCCACCCCACCAACCGCCACCACGCACGGCTCACCCGTCCGAACGACCTTCACAGAAGCGTGCGTACACAGCCCCATCGCCTTCAGCAGCGCGGCGTCATCCGGCTCAAGACGGGATTCACAGATCACCCCTTCCTGCCCACGCTTCAGCGCGGCCAGCATCACCCGGGGCTCGCCCTTGGTGTCCTCTACCCCCGCCAAGCCGACTTGCACCGCCTCATAAACCATTGGGTTTCCCAACCATGCCACCTGCCCTGAACAACCCTATACGTGTTGAGACTGAATCGCAACGAAATGACGGCGTTGTCTCCTCGCTTGGCCTCAGCACAACTGATTGAACGCCAAAGGGTTATGGAGGCGGTCCAAGCCACCGAACATTATCCAATCATTTTACTTGACATCGGGTCGAATGATCGTACATTGTTCGGTATGACGACGGCCTTTCAAGCCATCCCCGCCGACCGGCCCACAGCGAGCTTCCCCTCGCTGCGGCGGCAACTTGGGCAGGTCACAACCCGCCAGGCCGCCCTCGCCGAACTCCTTCGAGTCGCCGCCGACCATTGCCCCACCGCCCGTTCCCAACGCATCGCCGCCGCCGAACTGATCCTCTCGATCAATCCCACGACCTTCGCAGTACCCGACCTGGATGCCCAGCCCTCAGCCAATAAACGCCGCGTGCAGCGCCCGCACCGCGTCCGCTCCGTCGTCAGCGCTGGTCACAAAGCTGATCGAAAGCTCGCTGGAGCCCTGCGCGATCGCGATGACGTTGATCTTCTTCTCCGCCGCCGCAGTAAACACACGCGCCGCGATTCCCGGATGCCCCGCCATTCCGCTCCCGACCGCCGCAACAACTGCAACCTGCTCCAGCAGCGTGACCCCGCGGGCCACACCGCCGCGCATCAGAGTGCGCTCCAGCACGGCCTTCCCGCGCTCGGCGTGGTCCTTCGCAACCACCAGCGAGATGCCCGCCTCGCTCACGCTCTGGCTGATCATCATGATGTTCACGTTGGCATCTGCCAGTGCGCGGAAGACCTGTGCCGCGGTGCCGGGTCGCCCAATCATCGCGGCCCCGCTCACCGTGATCAGCGCTGCGTTCTTGTGCAGCAGCACACACTTCACCGGCCGCCCGCTCGCCGCGTCTGGCGCGGCGGGCACCAGCTTGGTTCCCTGCGATGCTTGATTGAACGTGTTGCGGAATCGAACTGGAATCCCATGTTCCGCGGCGGGCTCCAGCGCGAGCGGGTGCATGGACTTGGCCCCAAACTGCCCCATCTCGATTGCCTCCGC
>JBKJOD010000284.1:0-20625 GCA_046593245.1 Phycisphaerales bacterium | reverse complement strand
CGGAGGTGATGGCCAGCGCTGGCTGCGCGTTGCCGAACCCGGCAGTGCCGCCGATCCGCTCTCCGTACCCATCTGGATTCCCGCCTCCGCCGCGGCACGCGTACTCGATCGCGCAATGTCACCCGCAAGAGTCATTGAACAAAGAGAAACATCGCGGCGATCATCGCCGCAAACGCAAGCAGGTGAACCCCCCACACTGCGCCCGCGAACAGCGCCTGCCGCTTGGCTCGCCACGCGATGATCCGATGCCGCTCCCGATACATCAGCACAACCGAAGCAGCGCTCAGAAAGCCGAACACCACCGCGCACTGCAACGGGATCGGCATCCCCCTTTTGCTGCCCAAGTTCAGATAGATCGTGTACGCCATCGGCCAGAACAAGATAAACGCCGCAACGCCTGAAAAACACCCCGGCGTAATCGCCAGCAGCAACCAGCCAAACCGCATCCGCGGCGTCCCCACCCGCAAAATCAGCGGCTCCCCGCACTCCGGACACTGCGCTCGCTCAAGCCCTTTCAGTTCGTACGCGCACCGCGGACACGGCACGCTTCGACCGCGAACGAACTCAACAACCTCCTCATCGGTGCCATGCGGCCCGAGTTTCCTAGCCTCGTCCCCCGCTTCACTCTGCGGCGTGGTCATATCCACTCAACGCTTCCCCATCTCTCTCAGTTCGACCGTCCGCTCGATCTTCTTTGCCCGCTCGCTCGAATACCCCATCGTCAGCGTCGCCCCCTCCGCGCCATCGACAAACCAGCGGACGATCCGCCCGGATCGCCCGGCCACCCCTTCGCCCATCTGCACCCGCCCCGGCTCGTGCTCCACCGGGTGTGCGCTCATCTCAAACCATCCATCCAACTTCGCCGCGGCCACGACCTTCGCGCCGCTCATCTCCCACAAGTCCACACGCCCGATCCGGTCGCGCTGCTGCATCGCGCTGCGGGTGGGCATCAGGTGCGTGTTCCGCACCTCCGCCGTCACCTCCCAGAGCGTGCCCGCTTTCTTCTTTACCACCACATCTCCCCACTCCAGCACCGGCATCTGCTCCGCGTGATACATCGTGAACGCAAAGTTCCGGTGGCACTCCTCCTCCAGCATGAATGTCGGCGTCACCCGACTGGACCATTTGTTCAATCCACCGATCAGCACCTTTCCATACTGCGGATGGTCAAACTCCTTGTACGGAGTGAATGTCTGCCCGAACGCCAGTCGGTCGCGCCAAAGCCACCGTTGCTCCTCGCTCGGGTTCCCGTTCTCCCGCTGAAAATACTTCCCCTCATTCCACAACTCATTCGTGAATGCGAACGCGCCCAGTCCCTCAGCGAACCAGTTGATCTCTCCGCCATGCACGCGGTACAGATCGCGAAACAGCACCATCGCACGGTAATAGGGCAGCATCTGCTCGCCCGTGCGCTGCAGCTCGTCATACACGCGCACATCATCGGGCGGATACAGCCGCTCCCGCGCCGCCGATCCCGGCCCGCGCAGAATCATCCCACCAGCGTTGTGATAGCTCTGCGCCGCCATGATGTTCGGATGCACTCGCACGAACGTCACGATATTTTTCACCTCAGGCGCACTGACCGGATACGGCCCCGCACCGCCTTGGATGTGCGTCGGCTGCCAATCGCTCGGCCAGTTCCGGTTCATGTCATCCCCGAACGGCGGATCCTCGTTGATCTTTCCGTCGTTGTCGTTGTCGATCCCCTCTTCCCCCAACAACGTGTACGTCGTGACACCCGATCCGGGCTGCTGGTCATCGCGCAGCCGCACGAACACGCGATCATCCGTCTGCGAGCGCGTCCATCGTCCGTTGCGATCCTCTCGCCACATCTGCGTAATGTGTCCGTCCTTATCCAGATCGTCCGGCCCATCCTCCGCTGCTTTCCCATCCAGATCGTGGTCAATCAACCGTCGATTGTGCCTCGAAGAATGCGCCGTATTCGCATGGTCGAACCAGTACTGCCGCCCATCCGGATTCACCGTCACCAGCAAATACAGCGTCGTTGAGTCCATCAGCTTCGTCAGCCGCTCATTCACGCCGTACGACTTGGTGAGATACCAGAGCGTGTACAGCACCACCTCTCCCGCCTGCACCTCGTTGCCGTGGATGTTCCCGTCGATCCACATTCCCGGCACGCTCGTGTCCACTCCGCTCTTCACCGGATGCACGACCGCGAGCAGCATCTCCCGCCCCTCGCCGCTGGTGCCGATGCTCTTGATCGTGACGATCTCCGGGTACGCCGCAGCGATCGCCCGCACATGCTCGTTGAGTTGCTTGCTGTCGTAGTATCGATCAAACGCGACCGGCACTTTCGACGGCATGTCCTGCTGCGCACTCGCGCCCGACGCACCAACGCACACACCGATCACCGCCACCATCGTGAAAAACAATCTCATGGCCGCCCCTCCTCTTTCTCATCAGCCCCAGACCCCAGCACAGCTTCTACCACCTGGGTTCCACACTCCGGCGATTCCAGCGTGATGCTCACCTTGTCTCCCCGGCTTCCAATAATCGTCCAGGATCCACGAATCTCCCCGCCCGCCGCCACATAGTCCGCTCTCACCACCCGATCGCCCGCCACCACCCGCGCCCTGTCCACACCGATCGTCCATCGCGTCGGCGGCAGTCGCCGCACCTTCACCCCCATCGCTGTCCGCGTCGGCAGCTTTCCTTCGTTCACCGCCTCAACATTCACCCGCCAAACGCCCGCGCCGAGTTGCTCCACAATCGCCGGCCTCACCACCAGCCGTGGCGTCCTCTCCAGCAAATCCGCCACAAACTTGGACTGCTCCCTCGCCAGCCGTGCCACCTCGCCCTCGGCCACATCCACCCGAAATCCCGGCACAAACCCGCCAACTTCGATCTCCCCCAGTTGCGGATGCTTGAACGCTTTCCAATCCACAAACCCCGCTGGCTTTCCCGCGCTCACCAGCCCATCGCTATACGACATCCACTTCCCCTCCTCCGAGTCAATCTTCTTCGGCCCGGGCTTCTCCGTTGGCTTCTCCACCTTCTCGGGTTTCGGATCACCCTCCTTCGCCGCTTCTTCCTTTTTCTCGACCTTCGGCTGTTCCCTCTTTTCCTCTTTCTTCTCCTCCTGCTTCAACTGGTCCGGCCGCACCCACACCGGTGTCGAGAATGACCACACACCCAGCTGCGCATACGCCCACCCCTGCAACGTCCCCTCGTTGTCGCGCGTCGGTGCTTCCTTTTGCTTCGTGATCTCGCGGAACTTCTCCCCTACTCGCTCATACACCCCGCGATCCGCGTCCAGCACGTGGTTCGTCGCCGGTGCCTCGCCCGTCTCATCCATGTCCTTCCCCCCCGCCGGCACATGCACAAGATTGTCCGCCGGCGCGTACACCACCACGCCCACAATGTTCGGATGCCCGATCAGCCAATCGGCAAGCCCGCGCGTCTCTGGTTCGCTCAACGCCTGCTTCCCCGCTTCATCCCGAAACTCAGGCCAGTGATACGGAAAGTTTCGATCCAGCTCCACACCCTCAAATCCATCTTCCCCATACAACCCATCCCCATCCGCATCGCGGCACTCCGGCAGTAGCGCATACACCGCACGCTCCCCCTTCGCCCGATCCGCCTTCCGCATCACCCGCGAATCGCCGTCCTCCGCCACATACTCCGCCGTCAACCCACTCCCTGCCGCAGGGTTCTTCACCCGCATCCACAGAATCTTTCCATCCCCATCCAAGTCCTCCGGCGGATCCTCGTTGAACCGCCCATCACGATCCGCATCTATAACTCCCGCAGCGGCCACGTTCCTCCCCGTTTCGCGCTGCGCTCCCCTTATCCCATCGGGATTCAACTCCGACACCACGTACACATCCCCATACGACAGTGCCCCCGCGGCCTCATTCATCAACACCCGCCCAAGTTCATCCGCGACCGCCACCGACCCACGGTGCCTCGGATCAACTCCCGCAACCACGACCCACCCTGGCCGAAGCACGCCCGCACCCCCAGTGCTGTACCGCTTCACCGAAACTTCAAGCCCACCCGCACTCGTAGCCAGGTGCTCTGTCGTCACCCGCACCTCGTCTGCGGCACCCGCTACCTCAGAACAGTTAGCGATTGCTAATATTCCCAAACCGACCCAAAGCGACCGACAGTTTTTTGCGACCATATTCATCCCAGTTCACCTCGTATCCGTACAGGATACCGACGGACTACCCTACTCCGGCTTTTCCACAGATCAGCCGTGGCCATTTGAAGCCACTCCGTGCGACATCGTTGACACCTAGAACGATTCCTGTTACATCTACCAGCCCAGCCAATCGCCGAGATTCGTGCCTCGTGAGTTCCTCGGCAACCCGGAGCATGATGGAGCTTCTCCCCTCACCCCATCCCTCTGTTCGACTCTCCGCGCGATCGCCGCGCGCTTTCACGCTTGTTGAGCTGCTGATCACCATCGCGATTCTCGCAACCCTCATCGCGTTGCTGCTCCCCGCGGCTCGCGGCGCGATTGGCACGGCGCGAAGTTTCAAATGCCAGATGGCTCAGCGCAGCACCTGCTTTGACTTCGGCCTCTTCTGCGACGAAATCCTCCACCCGCAACGCGGCGACGACGACAGCTCGGACCCCGCCGATCGCGTCGTTCCCCGTGGCCAGTTTCGGCTTGAAACATTCATCGAGTCCCAGTACGGCCTTGACGAGTTCTGGAATCCGGCCGACGGACTTCTGGTCACGCTTCCGGACGCAAACGGGCGCGATCCGATGCGCTGCGCCGAAGTGAAAGGACCCATCACACTCCGCCGCGCAGTGCCCTGCACGCAGGGCGCGATCAGCCCACCGCAGAATATTTCCTACGGCTTCAACATCCGGCTGCAAATGTCGGAGCGCCGCTGGCTCGCTGGTAACAACCGTCCAACTGGGCTCTCCTCTTCCGTTCTCAACGCGGGTCAGGTCGCCCCGAGCGCGATCCCGCTGATGTGGGATGTTGACGGTGCCGTTGCCGCTCAGCACGGCGTTGTCCCTCTCTTCTCCGGCCCAACTTTGGACAGCACAACACTTTTTACCAACAACATGTATTGGTTCCCGGCCATGCGTCACAGCGGCGCAATGACCGTTGGTTTCATCGACGGCCACGTCGCCACCACGCGCAAGCCGCTGCAGGAACCCAACTGGGCCTGGGGTTTCGATCCCGCCCAGTGATCGTTCGATCTCTCCCCGGCAATGTCACTCCGCCTGAAGTTCGGTGTCCTCCTCGCCCTCCTCGGGCTGGCGGTGTTGCTCGCACTGGTCGCCTCCGGAACCGCTTTTTCCCGTCTCCAAAGCGATGTCCGTGATCCACTCCGCAGCATGTCCTCCGTGCTCGCCGTGCTCGGGCAGTGCAAGGCCGAAATCGAGCGTGCCCGACTCATGGTCCGCCCGCTCGACGCCGCCAAGCCACTCCCAGAGCGCGAGCCAACCGATCCCACGAGTTTCGAGCAGCACCTGGTCAACACCCGCATACTGCTGCAACGAGACGATCTGGCCGCTGAGTGGAAGATCCGCTCTGGCCGCTCCTCGCTCTCCAACCTCATCACTCGCGCCGAGGCCGCACGTTCACTGGGTGCCGCGTACTACGAGCTTCTCTCCTCAGTCCCCACTTCTTCTTCAACTCCCGACACCGCGCTCACGGCCCGCCGCTCCGTGCATGAAGCCCTCAGCGAAGTCCACGATCTCATCGAGCGCATCGAGGATCGCATTGTCGAGGACACTCGGACCACCGTCGATTTTTCCGACAATCTCCGGATCTGGCTTCTCATGCTCCTCAGCTCCGCGTTCCTCATCGTCGTTCTCACCAGCATTCTCGGAATCGTCCTGGTGCGTCGATGGATTCTCAACCCCGTCGCTGATCTGCGCGCCGCCACAGCACGCATAGCAGCAGGCGACTTCGCGCATCGCATCTCGCTCGGCGGGCCGCCAGGTACCCGGGCCGACGAACTCCACCAACTCAGCGCCGAAGTCAATCACATGGCCAGCATGGTCAAGTCCCTGCAAGACCAGCGCGTCGAACAGGAACGCCTTGCCGCGCTTGGCGAAATGGTCCGTCGCCTTGCCCACAATCTGCGCAACCCGCTCGGCGGCATCCGCTCTCTGGCCGAAACCACGCGCTCTGAACTCAGTCACCCCGGCCCGGAGTTTGCAGAACTCAAAGACCATCAGACCAAGATCATCCTCGCCGTTGATCGCTTCGAGAAGTGGCTCAATGAACTGCTCGGCGTCACCCGCCCTCTCGACGTGCAGCCCGAGACCACCCACATCGACCGCTGGCTCGCCGGCTTTGCTGATGCCCACCGCCCCGCCGCTCAATCACGCGGCATCACTCTCACCATCGACACCTCTGCCGGTCCGATCGAAGCTCCCATCGACTCTCGCCACCTGGAACATGCCCTCTCCGCCATCGTCTCAAACGCCATTGAATCCACAAGCAGTCCGCAAGCTCGAGGTCCCAGCGGCCAAGGCGGCTCCGTTCGCATTGTCACAAAGACAGCGGACCACTCTGTCGCCAATGGAAACATGGGTAGTTTCTGGTTCATCGAAGTCATCGATCAGGGGCTCGGCGTACCCCCCGATTTGCGGGAAGCCATTTTCCGTCCATACTTCACCACGAAGCGCGATGGGAACGGCATAGGCCTTGCAGTAGCACTTCAAGTCGTGAAGGCCCATGGCGGTCGGATCGAGGTTCAAAGCCCTTGGCCGCCTGCAGAACGCGTCACCGGTGAACCAAAGCCAGACCAATGGCCAGCCGGAGCCAGATTCACGATTTGCTTGCCGCTTGCTCGGCCTCCGTTGGCCAACAATGTCGTCGATGTGGTGGCCAGCAACGGCCTAGATGGAGAACTCGGTGGCCAAGATCCTCGTCATAGAAGATGAAGAGAACCTCCGATTCACCATTCGGAGGGCGTTGTCTAAATCTGGCTATGCCGTGACAGATGTTCAGAATCTTGCCGCCGCCCGGAGCGCTCTCCAAGCGTCCGACTTTGATGTTGTCCTGACGGACGTCATGCTCGGTGATCACGACAACGGGCTGGATTTCGTTCGTGAACTTCGCTCAGACACTGTTGCCTATGACGGCACCATCGTGGTGATGACCGCCTTCTCCAGCATGGAGAATGCCATTTCCGCAATGCGGATGGGCGCGGACGACTATCTCCAGAAGCCCCTGAGTCTTGAAGAACTCGGTTTGCAGGTTGCCAAGTGGATTGAGCACCGCAAACTGGCGCGGCGGGTCAAGCTCTACGAGCGCCTGGAAAAATCACGCGAAGCCGAGCAAGAAGCCGTTGGTGAGAGCCCCGCGTGGCGAGCCACGCTCGCTATGGCGGACCGGCTCGCGGGGATTCCGCTACCGACCCACGAACCGGCGAACGACCGCGCTGGCCAAGGCGGCCTGCCCTGCATCCTTATCACGGGTGAGACTGGGGTTGGCAAAGGCGTGCTCGCTCGATACATCCATGCCCGCGCCTTCGCGGCCGCCAAACAATCCGGCAACAAAGAGGCCGCGGATGCGCCATTCGTTCATGTGAACTGCTCCGCCCTCCCCGCCACGCTCGTTGAGGGCGAACTTTTCGGCCATGAAAAGGGCGCGTTCACCGACGCGCGTGAGGCCCGCATGGGCCTGTTCGAGATGGCCGATGGCGGCACGATCTTCCTGGATGAAGTCTCGGAAACACCACTCCAGTTTCAGGCCAAACTGCTCACCGTGGTGGAGCACGGAGTGTTCCGGCGCGTCGGCGGCTCGAAGGAGCGTCGGGTCCGCGTCCGCGTGGTCGCGGCCAGCAATCAGAATCTGGATGACCGGGTCAAAGCCGGCGTATTCCGACGCGATCTGCTGTACCGCCTGAACGCTTTCACAGTAAAAATTCCTCCTTTGCGTGAGCGCGGCCGAGACGCCGCCCTTATTGCAGAGGTCATGTGCGAACGGCTCGGTCGGCGCTATGGGCGTCCGGGGCGAGTGCTTTCCGAAGAGGCCCGTATGGCCGTGGTTGGCCATGACTGGCCTGGCAATGTGCGTGAGCTCGTAAACGCTGTTCAACGAGCCGTGATGCTCTCCGACGGACCGGAGATAGAAGCAGAAGACTTAGGACTCACTGAGATGACAACCGATATGTTGACTTCCACCCTGGCCGCTCCGTCAAACGATCGAACGGCATTCCTCTCCGACGTGTCCTCAAACGCGGGCTCGGCCTCCTCTGGCCTTTCGTTCGACTTTGAGCATGGGCTGCACAAGGCAGCCGATGTGGAGAAAGAGCTCATTATGCAAGCCCTCCGATTCACACGCGGCAACGTTTCTCGCGCCGCGAAGCTGATTGGCATGCAGAGAAGCAGTATTCGTTATAGAATAGATCGATACGGTCTGGAGCGGTTCGTCGTGGAGGTCGCCAACCGATGAGCATTCACCGCGGGCATCTCGGATTTGTTGCAGGTGCCTTGCTGTGCGCTCTGGTAGTGCCACACTCCCTCGCAGGAGATGCGTTCGAGTTCGAGGATTGCGAGCACGATGCAGTGATGCGTCGGACGGACTCCAACTACACGGGTCCGATGCTTCCCGGGCAGAATCTTCCAGATATTTCCAAGATCAAGATACAGGGTTGGCAATCTCCAACAGCCGACACCGACCCATACAATGGATCGCACAACTCTGGATCGCTTCCACACTTGGTTCGCATCGACGTTGTCCTATCAGGCGTGATCAATCCTCCTGGCCCGCTCGGATTGAACGGAATGTCGTTTGATCCATTTCAGTTTGGCACCAATCCGCTGTACGGTTTTATCGAGTTTGACATCGACAACGACAAGGACACCGGCGGCGATCTGACGCAGGGCGAGGGTGCCGTTCACTATCTCGGCAACGCCGCGCGATTCGGAGGGCGGCCCTCCGGGCCCATTGGCGCACGAGCAGCAAGCGGGTCTGGTGATCTTTTTGAATCCTGGTCGCACCCGCCGCAGATTCAACTCAGCGGCACAGACTGGATCCTGGCATTCTGCGGCTGTTTCAGTTCGGTTCCGGTCTACAAGGCGAATCCGAACGAAGCGACGTTTGGTCCGGGGTCAACCTGGATTATGGAAGGACGATTCTTCCAGCGCGCCTCTGCATATCGCGGGGCGAGTTTGATGTTTGGCGGCACCCAGACCGGGCTGTACGACCCGGTCGTGCGAGTCCGCTTCCAGCACTCGATCGCCAATGAACAGACAACCGTCACGCTGGTATACGCGATCGATGCGATCGGTGCATCGCAGCTCTCGGGCTTGCCCGTGCAGAGCTACAGCACAAATCTGATCTCAAACCGCAGCAGCATTTCCGAGGGCATGAACGACCTGATCGTGCAGGCATCCACCGGCACCATTCCGTCCAACACGCTTGCCTATCAAGTGACGAGCCGCTGGGCAGGCCGTCCGCTGAGTTTCTTGCAAGACCTGAGCCGTTGGAGGGCGTCGTTCATCGTCGGCACTTCCTATCCGTCGTATCAGGCCGACAACAACGGGCTGTACATCTGGACCGATGTGGGTTTCAATGCACGCATGGGCGACCTCAACGGCGATGGCGTTGTTGACATGCTTGATCGTGTGCTCGTGCAGGCGACCATCGAAGAGAACGATGGATCCGCGAGCGACGGAGACAGCACTATGAACGGCAGCGTTCAGATACCAACCTTTGGCGCGTCATTCAGCTTGTACGATGTGAACGGCGATGGATTCATTGACGCAGCCGATCTGGCGTTCTTCAACGCCCGCTGCGCCGCGGATTTCGACCACTCCGGCACGCTGAGCACACTGGACATCTTTGCCTTCCTGAACGCATGGTTTGAAGGCGAAATACGGGCCGACTTCGACCACTCCGGCGGACTCGCCGTGCAGGACATCTTCGCGTTCCTCGGCGCGTGGTTCGCAGGTTGCTAATCGGAATACGTGTGAGCTCTCGGCATACTCAAAAAAGCAATCGCCGCCCCAATGTGAGGCGGCGATCTGCAAGTGGGAGCGGTTGGATTCGAACCAACGAAGGCGTTAGCCAACAGATTTACAGTCTGTCCCGTTTGACCACTTCGGTACGCTCCCTTGTGGGTATTCAGTTGGGCCACGACTTTACGGGGGCCACGCACAGATGTCCACGCGGCGGGCCCGGATTCAGCCGGGTGAACCGACCTTCGCCGGAGCACCCAGGGCTTTTCGGACCTCTTCCAGGAGCTTGTCGATAGCGAATGGCTTGAACAGCACGCACTGAAGCCCTTCCTGGCTGGCTCGCACAATCGAGTGATGCGGGTCATATCCGAAGCCGGTCATCAGGATCACGGGGATCGAAATATCCAGCCGCCGGGCCGCGGCGAACACCTCGTACCCGTTTTTGTCTGGCATCTTGATATCCGAGACGATGAGATCGAACTGGCCTGTGGGTCGCTTGGCCGCGGCCTCGAGTTCGTCGATGGCCGCCTGGCCGTTGGAGCAGACAGTGACGCGGGCACCCTTGCCGCGCAGCACATCACGGATGGTCTGACGAATCTTGGGCTCGTCATCGGCCACCAGCACGTGCTTACCCGCCATCAGTGGGTCGATGGTCATCTCCGCGAGGGCTCGCTCGGCACCGATGATGTGCTGCGGACCTGCAGCGGCCTCCTTCACCTTGTCGCGGATCGCGGCGCAGTCGGAGAGGATTCGGTCCACATGCTCCTTCAGCGGCGGATCTGAGGCGGCGGCGTTTTGCAGCCACTTGGCGTGCTCAACAATGTCATCCAGCGGCTCGCGAATCTCGCCCTGCACATTCACGGTGACGGTTTCGCCGGTCGCGGCACGCTCGACGACGAGCAGGTCGAGGATGTGCAGCGCGAGTGCGATGTGGTTGGCGAAGATTTCCGCAAACTGCCGGTCCTCTTCGGTGAACGCGGCCAGCGTTTCGCTCTCGACGTTGAACGCACCGATGATCTTGTCGTGCAACCGCAGCGGTACCGTCAGCGAGCTCCGTGCGCCGTGAAGACCCATCACATACCGACGATCCTTGGCGATGTCCGGGCACAAATAGCTGCGTCCTGTTGCAGCGACGTACCCCATGATGCCGTTGCCTTCCTTCTGCGCGAAGAGCTCAACCTCCATCGCTTCCGGGGGCAGGCCGCTGGCCATGACAAGCTCAAGCTTGCCGGTTTTGTCATTGATCAGTCGAATGGCCAGGTGATCAAAGTGCATCAGCTCGTGGCTGTATTTGACGATCTTCTCTTCCATCACCTTGAGCCGCTCGATCACATGCTTCTTACGGACACTTTCCGCGTCCAGCCGCACGAGTTCCGAGCCAGCGCGATCGATGGCATCCATCTTCTGTGCGACGCGCTTGGAGTGGGTGACATCCCATACCACGGCCGCGACCCGCTCAATCCGGCCGATGCCCATGCCGTCAAAGTGCGTTCGCACGGGTGAGACAACCACCTCGTAAAACTTACTCTCATCTGGCGAAGCCACATCAAACTTCTGACTGCCGAAGCTGAATCCGGCCGCCTCCTGTCGGAGGATCTGCTCCTCGTACTGGGCAGCGGCCCGACGACAGACTGCGGTAATGCGGGCACGAGTCTGATCGTCGAACGCACGAAAGCGATCGTTCGCCCAGATCAGCGCGCCTTCCAGCGTGCAAATACAGACACCCTCGCCAATCGCGGCCAGCGCGGCGGCCGCTTCACCCTCCGGAAGGTCGCCGGTCGCGCTGGGCATCGATCCCCCGTTCGTGGCGGGCTTTGTCTGGCCGCCGGAGGAGAGCATCTCGGTATCAGCGACGACGACGTCGTAACCTTGGGCGGCGGCTCCAAAAACGCCACGCGGCGAGAGCTCCCGGAGCCCCGCCGCATCGATGGTCATAACTTCGTAGTGCGTCTCAAGCAGCCGCGCAAGCTGCTCGCTCGGGGCTTTTATCCCTTTCACAAGCAGCAACCTGGGGCGACGATCAGTCATGGGTGGGAAACGGATGGTTGGCAGTGTCATCGACCAGCGTGACGGCCGACCCCTTATTTTAGTCATGGCGGAGGGAGTCGAGCCGATGGGGAACCCACGCGGGCGCGATGCGGAGGGGCATCGGCAGTCGCATGAGTTTTGCCTTCGGCCATGAATTACCGCTCAGCCCCCCTACTCTCCGAGTTCGCATGATCCAAGTTCAGCGTGTGAGCAAGTGGTTTGGTGGCAACGGGCGGGCGGGTGTGCGCGCGGTGGACGACATCTCGTTTACGATCCCCGCCGGGCAGTGCGTGGGCGTGTTGGGACCGAACGGGGCAGGGAAGACCACGACGATTCGGATGATCACCGGGTATCTGCCGCCCTCGGCGGGGACAATCCGGGTGAACGACCTGGACACCATCAACGACTCCATCGGGGCACGCCGGCTGATGGGATATCTACCGGAGGCGACGCCCTTGTATCCGGAGATGCGGGTGCAGGACTATCTGGCGTATCGCGCGAAGCTGTACGGGCTCGGGCGGGCAGCGCGGCGAGCAGGAATTGGGGCCGCGCTGGAACGGTGTTGGCTGAAGGATGTCGCGCGGCGGCGCATCGGGCAACTGAGCAAGGGATACAAGCAGCGCGTTGGGTTGGCCGGCGCGCTGGTGCATTCGCCGCCGGTGCTGATTCTGGATGAGCCGACCAACGGGCTGGACCCATCGCAGATTCGGGAGACGCGGTCGCTCATCAAGGGGCTGGCGGAAGATCGGACGGTCCTGGTCTCGTCGCACATTCTGCCGGAGATCGAGCAGACGTGCGATCGGGTGATCATCATCGCGCGCGGCCGGGTGCGGGCGGATGGCTCGCCGGAATCTCTGGTGCGCCAAGTGCAACAGGCGTTTCCGCACACGGTGGAAGTCGGTGTGACGCCGGGCGGGCGGGAGCGTGTGCATCGTGCGCTCGCGACCACCAACGGCGTGGCGAGCGTGCAGCTTTCCAGCGATGGAACGGATGAGAACTGGGCACGATTTATCGTGACACCGAAAGCAGGCGAGGGCGATCTGCGCGAGGCGATCGCGCGGACGGTCGGGGTGCTTGGGGTGGTCTGCCGCGAGTTGCGAAGGGCGCAGCCCACGCTGGAGCAGGTGTTCATGCGCGTGATCGAGTCGGATGATCGCACCGCACTGAAGGAACAGAAGCAGGAGGAAGCGGCATGAGAGCTCTCTCTGCGATCTGCGGGCGCGAGTATGCGTCCATGTTCCGGATCCCGCTGGGCTGGGTGGTGGTGGCGCTGTTCGTGTGTCTCTCGAGTTCGTACTTCATGATGCGGGTGATGGTGCCGGGCGGGCCGGCGACGATGCGCGAGCTCTTCGGCGTGTGGTGGGCGCTACTTCTGTTTCTGTGTCCCTCGGTTTCCATGCGGCTGTTCAGCGAGGAGCTGCGATCGGGGACGATCGAAACCTCGCTTACCGCACCGGTGGCGGATGGCGTGCTGGTGGTGGGCAAGTATTTGGCGAGCGGGCTCTTCCTGCTGACGATGCTGCTGCCGACGCTGGCGTTCGTGGGCGTGCTGGCGTGGCTCTCGCGCCCGGACTATGGCCCGGTGCTGTCCGGATACGCGGGAATGGTGCTGCTGGGGATGCTGTATCTGGCGGTTGGCGCACTCGCGTCCGCGTGTACGAGCAGCCAGACGCTTGCATTCTTGGGGACGCTCTTCGTGCTGCTCATGCTGGATGTCCTTCCCTCTCGCATCGCGCCGCAACTGCCCGAGCAGATGGCGAAGATTGTGTTCATGCTCTCGCCGAGCGTGCGAGCGAATGATTTCTATCGCGGGCTGATCGACACCTCGCACATCGCGTTCTTCCTCGGGACCACGGTCTGGTTCCTCGTGCTGGCAACGCTGGTGCTGCAATCTCGGAGGTGGCGATGAGCAACACCGCGCCAACCCTGAGCAAACCCGCCGCGATTCGTCGGTTTCGATACGCGATCCAGGCGACCGCGCTGCTGTTTGCGGCGACGGCGGTCTGCGTGTTCATCGTGATCCTCGGGGATCGTTTCCCGTTCCGCAAGGATGCCACATCCACCCGTGAGCACGAGCTCTCGCCGCGCACACTCGCACTCCTCAACTCGCTGCAAGGGCAGTATGAACTGGTCGTGGCGGCGAACTTCTCGACACTGGACAAGACGGCCGCGGGACGAACCCAGGATGTGCTGGACAACTTCACGCGGAAGTCCCCGAATATCCGCTCGACGATCATCGATGTCTCTTCCTCGCGCGGGTTGACCGATCTGGATGCGCTCCTCGGTCGGCTGGTGGAACGCTTCAAGCCGGAACTGGAAACGCAAAAGAAGGGGCTGGCGTCGGTGATGGCACAGGCGGTGCCGCTCAACGATGCGTTCAATGCCCTTTCGGAGGACTTGCGAGCAACGACGCAGACCGTTGGCGACGCCGATCCGAATGCGAAATACCTGCGGAACTATCTCGACACGGCAGCGGCACAGTGCCGCATCTCGGGTGAGGACATGGTGAAGGGGCAGGCGGCCGCGAAAGAAATCGCCGGCAAGACGATCGGGCGGACATCGGTGCCAGCGGCGGAAGATGCAATCTCGCTGCTTCGACGGCCGCTCTCCGAAGCACTCTCTCAGCTCGGGCTGATCGGCGACAATCTGGATGCGGTGCTCAAGAGCACGGATGAGAAGGTGATCGCGGCGGTCACAAGAGAAAGATTGAAGGCACCGGCGACTCACGCCGCTCGGCTCCGAAAGGAGATCGGGGATGCGCTGACGGGCCTGGATGAGCTGCCGCGTACGCCGCTCTCTTCGGTGGTACGGGTGCTGGAAAAGTCGAGCGCGGCGATCGTGATCGCGCCGCCGCAGCCCCCCACTTCTACATCAACCACTTCGAGTACGCGGCGACCCAGCGTCACCAGCATCGAGCTCTCGAGCATCTATCCGCCCAAGTCCGACGATGGCGCATTTATTCAGCAGATCGACCTGCGGGCACGCACCGAAGATCTCTTCGCGGGCGCGGTGCAGTCGCTCGCACGCGCCGATGCGCCGATCGTGGTCTTCGTTCACGGCAAGGGCGTGCGGATGGCACCGGAATATCTGCCGGTGGCCTCGATCGTGGATCGCATGCGTCTCCGCGGCGTGGATTTCGCAGAATGGGCCGCGGGGATGGATAGCGAGCCACCCTCACTGCGATCGATTGATCCGCAGGGGAAACGGCCGGTTGTCTACATCTTGATCTCAATGGTGCCCGGCGACGCGGCCGACGCGGCACGATACGGCAAGCTGGTGGACAGTGCCACCAAGCTCATCACGCAGGGCAAGTCGGTGCTGCTCTGCGAGGTGCCGTCGTCGTTGCCATCGATCGGGTCAAAGGACATCATGGCGGAAGTGGTCACGCCGCTGGGCGTGCAAGTGGATAGCGGGCGGCCGCTGCTTTCGCAGTTTTCCGGGCCGCGCGGACGCGTGGTTTCGCCCGATCTATTGCTCACGGAGCCGGGCACGGAGCATTCGATCGCCAAGGCGATCCGGGGGCTGCCACTGTTTCTCACGTGGGCGATGCCAGTACGGATTGGCGACGGCGCGATAGGCGTTAAGGCAGTGGTCGTCATCGACAACACGGGCAAAACCGTCTGGGCTGAGTCGGAGTTTCAGAGCTTCGCGCAGATGCCGCGGAATCAGCAACAGCTCGCGCTCAATCCGCCCGCGCCGGATTCTTCGCGCGATGACCCGGCGGGGCCGTGGCCGGTGGTGGTGACGATCGAGCGCAGCGTGAACAACGCGGCGCAACGGTTGATCGTGGTCGGCTGCAACGGGTGGATGTCCGGAGAGGTGATGGGCGCGGAGCGAGAAGTCGAATCGCGGCGCGTCCCCATGTATCCGGGGAACATCGAGCTACTGGACGCGAGCGTTTCGTGGCTGGCGAATCAGGATTCGATGATCAGCGCCAGCCCGCAGTCGCAGCAGCTGCCGCTGATTCCGCCGATGACCGAAGTGCAGCTCGGCGGGCTGCGATGGGCCCTTATCGGCGGGCTTCCGGTGTTGATCTTGCTCATCGGTGCGATCTGGCGATTGCTGCGCGGTTGAGCGAGGCGGCTGAATTTCAGAACAACTCGGGGACATTGCTTGGGCGCCGTCTCAACGCCGAGCCCGAAGACTGTCAAGCGTGCATCAGCCAAAGCGACCGGTCACGTACTGTTCCGTTTCGGCCAGATGCGGGTTCTGGAAGATACTGGCCGTAGGGCCATATTCAACCAGGCGACCCAGGTACATGAACGCAGTGAAGTCGCTCACGCGAGCGGCTTGATGCATGTTGTGGGTCACGATGAGAATAGTGTACCCCTTGCCGTTTCCGCCTTCAGCACCGCCGTCGCGCATCTGGTGGATGAGTTCCTCGATCTTGAGCGTGGCGATCGGATCGAGTGCACTGCACGGTTCATCCATCAGCAGAACCTCGGGCTCGGCGACGATGGCTCGGGCGATGCAGAGGCGCTGCTGCTGACCGCCGGACATACCCAGAGCGGATTCGCTGAGTCGGTCCTTCGCCTCTTCCCAAAGCGCGGACGATCGAAGGGCTTTTTCGCAGGCGTCGCGGAGAACTGACTTTTTCCGCTCTCCAGCAATGCGGAGCGGATACACAACGTTCTCGAAGATCGACATCGGAAATGGATTGGGCTTCTGAAAGACCATGCCGATCTTGCGGCGAAGGTTGATCACATCGATGGAGCGATCGTACAGATTCTGATCGCCAAGCTTCATCAGCCCATCAACGCGAACGCCGTCCACAAGGTCGTTCATGCGGTTGAAGCAGCGGAGCAGCGTCGACTTCCCACAGCCGGAGGGGCCAATCAGGGCGGTGACTTTCCGCTCGGGAATCGGCATGGTGATGCCGTGCAGCGCCTGCGACTTGCCGTACCAGAGCTTGAAGTTCTCGACCGTGAGCAGCGCTCGCTCGCGGAGAACTTTGGGATTTGTATAACCCTGCGTTGGCTCGCCCCGCCGGATCGCTTCGAGGATGGAAAGACGCGGCAACTCTTCAGCGCGTATCGGCTCCACAACTGGCGACACAGGCGAACCGACACTCTCGGCGGTGGTCGCGGGGGCAGATTTGGCGGGGTTCTGCGTCATGCGTTGCTGCGGAGGCGAGGTAACATGAGCGGTCGCGCGGACAACAACAGGTGGGACTTCCAAAGCGTACTCCGCTCGAACTGAGGATTCGGTGCGTGCGATCACGTTCGGCTCCTCACGGCGCGGGTAGCGACCAGACGGATGGAGAGATTGAGGACGAGCAGCAGTGCAATAAGCACCAGAATGCCCGCCCAGCCGACCTGCTTCTGGGCCTGGTACGGTCCTGTGACGTATTGGTACACCTGCACGGTCAGGGAGGGAAATGGTTGAGACGGATCGAGCGTGAGTGCGCGATTGCCCAGCGCGGTGAATAAGAGCGGCGCCGTCTCGCCGGCGACGCGGGCGAGGGCGAGCATGATGCCGGTGACGATGCTGCCGGTTGCCGCGGGAAGTACAACACGTGTGATTGTCTGCGACTTGGTTGCGCCCAGAGCGAGCGACCCCGCGCGGTAGGAATCGGGAACCAGTCGGAGCATTTCCTCCGTGGTGCGTGCGACGATGGGAATGATGATGAATGCGAGTGCGAGGGCACCCGCATACCCGTTGTAGTTGCCCAACGGCACCACAAGCAACTCATAGCCGAGAATGCCGATGACAATGCTGGGCACGCCCGCCAGAACATCAGCGATGAATCGCGTCGGCTTGGCGAGCCAGCCCCAGAAGCCGCGCTCGCGAGAATATTCCGAGAGATAGACACCGGACAGCATCCCCAGCGGAACGCCGACGACACTCGCCATGAGCAGCAGCTGTGTGGTGCCGACAATCGCGTGACGCAAGCCACCGGGATTCAGAGCGTCGCCCGTCGGATCCTGCGAGAAGAGCGACCATTTGATGCCGGGGAGGCCGAGAATAAAAAGATAGCCCGCGACCAGAACGAGGATGACGACCACCGAGAGCGTGCCCAGCGCGCAGGCCCAGAACATACCGGTGCTGACGAGTCGGCGCAGCGCAAACTTGCTCTCGTCGCCGCCCGAGAGCGTTGCACTGGGATTGTTTGCCGAGATCGCGGACACGCCTGACTGCTCCTTGTTCGGTTACGCCGATGCCGCCGTTCGTCCGCCCTTGCCAACCACCAGTTTCCGGGCCACCATGTTGAAGACCAGTGACATGACCAGCAGCACCAGCGCGACTTGCAGCAGCGCTGATTGATGCAGTCCTTTTTCCGCCTCCGCGAACTCGTTGGCAAGAAGACTGGACATCGTCTGCGCCGGAGCGAACGGGCTGGCAGCGATCTGGTTGTTATTGCCCACAACCATTGTCACCGCCATCGTCTCACCCGCGGCACGGGCAAGGCCCAGCATGACCGCCCCGAACAGCCCAGCGCGACCGTATTTCAGCATCGCCCGGCAGGACTGCCACCACGTGGCACCGAGTGCGAGCGTGCCCTCGATCTGTCCGCGCGGAACGGTCTTGAGGACATCGCGACTGACGGACGTGATGACGGGCAGGATCATGATCGCGAGAATCAGCCCCCCGCAGAACATGTCACGGCCGGTCAGCGAAACATCTTTCACGATCGTCTGACCGTTGCCGGTGATCGTTTCGGTTGCCAACCAGCGCAAGCCGGGAACCGCATGAGCAACGCTCGCCAGCGCGGGCTCGACATGCTGCTGGAGAAACGGCGCCAGGACGAAGAGACCCCAGATGCCGTACGCAATGCTGGGTATGCTGGCGAGGAACTCAACGAGAAACGATACAGGACCGGCGATCTTCAGCCGGGGTGCGACCCGCACAATAAAGAGTGCCGCACCGAACCCCATGGGTACCGCAAAGACTAGGGCGATAAGCGAGGTCATCGTGGTGCCATAGATCACCGGCAGCGCACCGAAGGCGGGCGGAATCGTCTCCGTCACCTGCTCGCCGTCTTCCAGTTTGATCTTGCCATTGGCATCGCGCACCGGTCGCACGACCTCGTTGGCCCGCCACTCACTGGACACAAGGAACTTGAATCCAAACTGTCGGATGCTCGGCAGCGCGGAGGTGAAGAGCACCGCCAGCAACGCGGCGAGCATCAGCACCACCACCACCGCCGCACCGCGGGAGAGGAACGCGAGGAGGGTGTCGCCCGCGTGCTTCATGAACGTTCAATCCCCCTCACCCCGCGACACATCTGAAACGAAGCGGTCCACAGAGGGCGCTGAGGTAACACGGAGGTCACAGAGAAGCAACTGAGATTGGAGTGGCGATCGGGCCTCTGCATTCCAACCTCCCACTTCTAGCTTCTCTGTCCGCTGTGTCCGCTCTCTGTGCCCTCTGTGGACCTGTATCGGTCGGCTTGACTTACTTCACGCTCTTGCCATTGTACGTGATGGTCGCGAGCGCATCTGCGACCTTCTTCTGCACGTCCGGGGCGAGCGGGGCATAGTCCATCTCGCTAGCGAGCGTCTGGCCGCGGGTGGTGGCCCAGGTGAGGAAGCCGGTCATGCCTTTGGCCTCGTCCATGCTCTTGAGGTTGTTCAGGTCCTTGTAGACGATCGCGTACACGAACGCGGAGATGGCGTAGGAGTTGTCGCCGGGCTGGTTCCAGATATCCGCGGCAAGCACGGTGCCGGAGAACTTGCTGGCGGCGGCCGCACCGGCCGCAGAGATGGTGTCAGAGCTGGCCTTGACGAACTTGCCAGATGCGTTTTTCACGCTACCAAAGCTGATCTTGTTGGCATTGGCGTAGTTGACCTCGATGTAGCCGATCGCGCCTTTGGTCTGCTGCACCACGGCCGCGACGCCCTCGTTGCCCTTACCGCCCTGACCGGTGGGCCACTGCACTTGCTTGCCCGTGCCGATGCTGCCCTTGAAGTCCTCGCTCTGGGTGGCGAGATAGTTGGTCCAGACATACGTTGTGCCCGAGCCATCGGTGCGATACGCGGGCGTGATGGTCAGGTCAGGAAGCTTGATGTCCGGATTCAGCGCGACCAGCGCGGCGTCGTTCCACTTGCTGATTTTGCCCTGGTAGATTTGGGCGAGCACCTCGCCGGTGAACTTTACATCCTTCACATCCGGCAGGTTGTACGCGGGGACCACGCCGCCGGCGCACACGGGCACCTGCACGATCTTGCCCTCGCCCATCCCGGCCTGCTCCTTCTTGTTGAGCGGAGCATCCGAACAAGCGAACGCGACGGTCTTGTCCATGATGTTCTTGATGCCGCCACCGGACCCGATGCTGTTGTAATCCAGCTTCGCGCCGGGCGAGGCCTTCTCATACTCAACGACCCACTTCTTGCACAGCGGAGCAACAAAGGTCGAACCGGCGCCGGTGAGACGGACGTCATCCGCCGCATTTGCCAAACCCACCGCCGAGAGCCCGACCGCTACACCGCCAACCAGTCCGATGAGATTCTTCACAGTGTCTTCTCCATGGCTTTTCGCCAGTCATCAACCACCCCGAAACCGAGCCACAAACGCCCAGATTGAACGCGAGAATCATCCCATACCCGGGAGCCGAAAGGGGCGAACGACGCGCTAATACTTTGTAAAGACCCGCGTACGGGATATCAGGTGTCCCCAACTCAAGGGCATCCAGATGCGGTTGTCCCTGCCACCTGCCACTACCCACATGCGGGATGCCACACCGCTACTCTCCCC
>JBKJOD010000260.1:0-3097 GCA_046593245.1 Phycisphaerales bacterium | reverse complement strand
CATTCGCAAGGAGCTCTTCGGCTGAGTGCGGAGACGGCACATGTAGCGACAACCCTGACTCGACGGATTCAATTCTCAGATCATCGCTTTTGAAGATCGGCTTTTTGTTCTTCTTCCGTGTCCGTACGGTGAAATGCCTTCTTGCGGGGGGTGTTAACCTGGGTGGATTTCCATCCAGGAGCACAGCATGGCGCGAGGGCAGAGAGATCCGGTGCGGGAACGGCAGTGGCGGGAGCGGATGGCACAATGGCAGGCGAGTGGGCTGAGTGTCCGCGAATTTTGTCGTCGGCAGGGATGGACCGAGCCGACGTTTCATTACTGGAAACGGGAGCTGTCCAGACGCGATGCAGCAGCCGCGAACTCGGCGGTGAAGTCGCCGTCACAGAACTCACCAGCGCTGCAACCGAAGTTTCTCCCGCTGACGGTGCTGCCCAGCGCGACGCTCTCCGTCGAAGTCCGTTGTCCGTCGGGGCACGTGGTGATGTTGCCAGCGTGTGATGCGGCATCACTCGCGTCGCTGTTCGCGGCGTTGGATTTGTTGGCTCGGGAGACGCCGTCATGCTGAACTTCTCCGCTGCGAAGATTTATCTCTGTCTCGAGCCGACCGACATGCGGAAGAGTTTCGACACGCTCGCCGCGCTGGTGCGGGAACATCTGCAGGGCGATCCGCAGTCGGGCACTTGGTTTGTCTTTCGCGGCAAGCAAGGCAACCGGCTGAAGATTCTGTATTGGGATCGTGACGGCTATGCGTTGTGGCAAAAACGACTCGAATGCGGCACGTTTGAATTTCCGAAAGTGATCGGCGACGCGACCGGCGTCTCGATCACTGCCACCGAGTTGTCGCTGATCCTCGGCGGTGTGTCTTTGAACGCGAAACGCCGGCCGCGCTATGCGAAACCCGAAAAATCTGCCGCCCCGAGTGAAATTCCGTCGCACGTTTAATCGAAGTCCGGCGTCTATTGATCATGCCGGACGGAACCGCGAGTCTTGATCATCTGCCGCAGGATGTGGCCGTGTTGCAGGGCATGATCCGCGAACTGTTGGCGACGATTCAAGACGAACGTCGCCGCAACGAGCAACTCACGCATCGTCTCGATCTGTTGCTGAAACGTCTCTATGGTCCGCGGGCCGATCAGCTCGATCCGCGTCAGTTGTTTCTGTTCGAAGCGCCGTCGACCGCGAACATCACACCGGAGTTGCCTCCGCCTCCCGAACCGGACATCATCACGACGACCGAGAAGAAAACCGGTCATGGCCGCCGGAAGCTGCCCGAGAATTTGAAACGCGAGACCGAAATCGTCGATATTCCGGAGTCCGTCAAGCAGGCGACCGGCGGCGAATGGGTTTCCATCGGCGAAGAAATCAGCGAGAAACTCGATTACACGCCGTCATCGTTATTCGTCCGCCGGATCGTGCGTCCGAAATACGTGGTGCGATTTCCGAACACGAATCAACCCGATGAACTGCGGATCGCCGAGTTGCCCTCTGAAGCGCTGCCGAAGTCGAAGGCCGCGCCGGGACTGGTGGCCGATGTGATCGTCTCGAAACTGGTCGATCATCTGCCGCTCTATCGTCAGGAACAGCGTTACGCCCGGCAGGGCTTTTCGATCGCGCGCTCGACGCTGTGCGGCTGGCTCGCCGAGGCGGCGGACGTGTTGACGCCGCTGTGGCAGTTGCTGGCGAACAAAGTCCTCTCATCGAACATCGTGAACACGGACGACACGCCAGTGCCCGTGCAGGACCCGGACCGTGACCATTGCCGCATCGGCCGCATCTGGGCGTATGTTTCGCGGCACGGCACGGTCTACGAGGCGACCGAAGACCGCAGCCGCGACGGACCGCTCGCCTTCCTGAAAGACTTCCGCGGCTATCTTCAGTGCGATGCGTATGCCGGGTACGACGAACTGTTTCGGCGGTCACACGGAACGATCATCGAAGTCGGCTGCTGGGCCCATGCCAGGCGCAAGTTCGTCGACGCGCAGAAAACGAGCCCACGCGAAGCGCACGAAGCCGTCGCGCGGATCAAACAGTTGTACGGTGTTGAGCACGAAGCGAAAGACTTCGATGTTTCGCAGCGTGCCTCCCTGCGCCAGCAGAAATCCGTGCCGTTGTTGTCGTCGCTGAAGATGTGGCTCGACGACGCCACGCTCACCGCGTTGCCGAAGAGTCCGCTGGGTGAGGCCGTCACCTATGCCCGCAATCAGTGGGCCGCGCTGAACGTCTACACCACCGACGGCGCGCTGGCGATGGACAACAATCTCGCCGAACGGGCCGTGAAGCCGTTCGCCATTGGACGAAAAAATTGGTTATTTTTCGGCAGCGATGACGGCGGCCGCCGCCTGGCGATCCTGTCCAGCTTCACTGCCACCTGCCAGCAATTCGGCGTCAACCCCTGGACCTGGCTGAAAGAGACGCTCACGAATCTGCCCGTCACCCCCGCCGATCAACTCGCCACACTCCTGCCCGCCCCGCCCGTGAAATAACGCGACCGCTGTCAATCCGCGGGAACTCCCAACCTGTCCGCCGCCGAACGGACACGTACAGACGGGTCTCCGGGCGCTCAAACAACTGAAGAATCTCAGTCCCAGCACATACAACCATTACCAACAAGCCTTGCAGGCGTTCGGCAAATGGGCCGTGGCCACGCGCCGATTGGTCGCCAATCCGTTGCAGGGTCTCGAACGGCTAAACGAGGAAGTCGACATCCGCCGCAAACGCCGCGCACTGCTCCCCGACGAATTGGAGCGGCTGCTCGACTCCGCTCGCACATCGTCGATCACCATCGAAGGCTTCACGGGGACGGAACGCGTCCGCATTTATCTGATGGCCTACATGACGGGTCTCAGACGGAGCGAGCTGGCCAGTCTCACGCCGAATCATTTTCGACTCAACGACCATCCGCCGACATTGACGGTGGAGGCTGCCTTCTCGAAACATCGTCGCCGTGATGTTCTGCCGTTGCATCCCGATCTGATCGAGTTCCTGACGCCGTGGCCCAAGACGCTCGGACCGGACGAACGGTTGTTTCCGAAACTGGCCCGTCGCAAAACGGTGGTCATGGTCAAGAAAGATTTGGCGCGGGCCGGGATTCCCTATC
>JBKJOD010000103.1:0-3513 GCA_046593245.1 Phycisphaerales bacterium | reverse complement strand
ACGTCATCGCGCAACCGGAATCCGAAGCCGCCAGCGCCGCGAACCCCCGCTCCGCATCTTCGTACTGGAACGAGTGCAAAAGCGCGACGGCACGATCGAAACGCGGCTGAGCCTCGGTGCCGCAGGAGATCTCGAAGTGCACCGTGCCCAGTTGCTCGGCAGGCATCGCCGCATGCATATGGCCGTCGTGGCTGTCCTGTGCAGAGGCAGGAAGGGCCGCAACCGCGAAGATCAGGACCGAGAGGATCGAGAGATGACGGGACGCCATGGCGCCTCCGGAACACGAAGGTGAGGATGACCAATGAACTCCCACGATAGCATCGAAGGGCGAGGCAATCGATGCCCGCTTCCCGCACCGTGCTTGAGTGTAGAGCCGCGCCCGCTGGCCTCGCGCGCACGCCTCAATGGCTCGACCAGGAATCTGCGGACTTCTGCGACCGTGTCAGGTGGGGACCACCGGGGCAACCCTCGACGCGATGAACTCTCGAACCAATCGGACATCTACTTTTAGGTGCCGCAGTTGGGGTCGATCGCTCGTTGTCACACGGATCGCCCCTCGTCCACGATTTTCCTGGAAGAAAGGGCTCTCTCATGTTGCTTCTTCGTCCCATTGCATCCGCCGCGCTGCTTCTCGCGCTCGGCTCAACCATTTCCACGTCGCCGGCCGCCGCGGACAGCAGTTGCAGTTCGAACACGGCGACCGCCTCCTCGACGAGCTACTCGAAGAAATCCGCCCGTTCGGCTGCTGCGACGGGCAACATCGTGCATGTCGCGGCCAATGCCGGCACGTTCCAGACCCTGCTCGCGGCGGCCAAGGCTGCAGGCCTCGTCGAAGCGCTCAGCGGCGAAGGGCCGCTCACCGTGTTCGCTCCGACCGATGATGCCTTCGCGAAACTCCCGAAAGGGACGGTCGAAGGCCTGTTGGAGCCGCAGAACCGGGCGAAGCTCGCAAAGATCCTCAAGTTCCATGTCGTGGCAGGTCTGGTGACGAGCGATAGGCTTGGCTCCATTGCTGCCCTGCGTACTCTCGAGGGAAGCCCGCTGTCGGTCGATGTGTCCTCGGGTGTGCGCGTGCAGAAGGCGAATGTGATCAAGGCGGACATCGCAGCGTCGAACGGGGTCATCCATGTCATTGACAGCGTCCTGCTGCCGGAGACCTCAGCAACCGCGATTCGTAACTAGTCGCTCCAGGCGGCGAGCGAGTGCTCGCCGCCTTGTCTTGGTCAGGGTCTCCTGAAGGACGTATGGGCGGCCGGGCGCTGGCGGTTTCCATCAGGGTTCGTGAGAGGAACCATTCCCTCTCTCAAGAACACGCGCGCCGTTCACTTGTCGATCGCGGGATACGCGGAAGCAATCGCTTCAAGTCCGCAATACCGACGCCCACCCCCGCTAGCTTTAACTGGAAGAGTACCGAAAGTCTCTCCAGTTGGACGCCCTGACATCTGGCGTCAACTCACACCTCACACTGGCCCCAGGCGGCGAACGAGTGGCTGGCCCCGCTCCATTTGCGTCGGCCTAGCGAATGAGAAGCACCGACTTCACGGCGACCGCTCCTGCAGAAGATGCCCTCACCCAGTAGAGCCCGGCCCTGCGGACGCCAGCCGCGTCGCGGCCGTCCCAACTGAACTGGTGCGTCCCCGACGCGAGGCTTCGATCGGAAAGGTGCGTCATGCGAGCACCGCGGACGTCGTAAACATCCACCGCCACGTCGGCATCTGCCGGAACCTCAACAGAGAACTGCGCGCAGCCCTCGAAGGGATTCGGCGATACGGACAAAGCCAGGCGCGCGGCGTGGCCAACTGACTCGGGCGTCACCCCCGTTGTGGAAACCTGGCCGAATGAGATGTTGTCGATGCCGACATCGTCGCTGTCCAGCACATTCCCGAATCCGTCCGTCGTGGAATCGAACTTGATGCGAAGCTCCTGTCCGACGATGCCAGGGAAGCTGAAGTGGGTATGTTGCGGCCCCGTGGCGACGCCGAAGATCGCCACTGCATTCTGCCGGAAGAGCTGGCTGCCGAGGGCATCCTCGACCGACACCGACGCGATGGAGGCGAAGTTGAGGTGCGGCCAGCCGGCCATGTCCAAAGAATCGAGGCGCACAAGACTGCCAGGGTCAGCAATCAGACGGAACTCAAATGGTTTCGGCTCCTGGGCGAACACGACGTTTGCCAAGTCGCCGTAGTCCGAGCTCCATGTGTAGATCTCCACCAGACCCTGCGCGCTTCCGAACTTAGTAGTGATATTCGGGGTGGGGCCACCCGCCAAGTCGTACTTGAAGCCGTCCTGCACCGCCGACGTGACGCGGTTGCCATACCCGTTGGGCAGTGTCGCGAAGTCCCCGAAGCTGCCAGTCGCAGACTCGAAGAGGAGACGCGTGGCCCAGGCATTGCTGGCAACTGTCGTCACAAACAGAACCACCAAAACGATTCGCGAGATTCTCATCATTCCACTCTCCGTTCGAGGTCGCCAAACACGTCTCACGTGACGGTGGTTGGGATTCCCAGACTTTGGGCCGATCAAGTCCATCGTGCCGTGTGTCCGGCCCAGAGCATGTGAACCATCACGGCACCCGCACGATTCTCTGCATTGCGCTTTCGCCGCCGGCTTGCACGCGGCACAGGTAGACCCCCGGCGGGACCATTCGTCCATTGGTTTCGCGTCCGTCCCAGTCCGTTGCGTGCGCTCCGCTGCCGAGGGGTCCGTCCTGCAGGCGACGCAGGAGCCGCCCGGCAAGGTCAAGGATCTCGACCCGAGTCCGCGCATCCCTCGAGAGGCTCCACTTGATTCGGGTTCCGGTTCGCGCAGGGCTGGGCCAAGCGCGCAGAGAGAGCGATCCGAGCGAGAACTCCCGATCACCATAAGGAGTGTCAGTCGTGATGCAACCCGACTTGTGGGCATTATGCTTCACCCATTCCCAGTACGTCGTCCCGTAAGCCAAGCTGGACCCTTCTCCCCAGAGGATGCGCGCGCCCAAGCCGTGGTCCGATTCGGAGGCATACGTGGTGCCGGTGAGCGCGAGCGCTCCGTCACGGTAGACGCGGACACTCAACCCATTCGCGACCTCGATACGGTAAGTGTGAGCCGCATCCTTGGTAGGTACCGCGAGCGAGACGATGCCACCGCATTGCCCGCTGGTAAGAAAGATCTCGTTGTCCCCAACGAAGAACAACGTGCCAGTCGAGCCCACGATCGTGATCGATACGGCCGCGGCCTGACGATAGTGCCCGCAGGGTCCGATGTAGTCGGAGCCATTCCCGAATCGCAACCGCGCCTCGACCACCAACGTGTCCGGCATGGCGAGGACGCTATCGCGTTGGATGTAGTAGGCATTCTGGGCGAAAGCCTCTGTGTGAATGCGAAGCTGGCCCCCAGTGATCATCGGCGTCGAGTCGCTGACCCCCTTTACCCATGAGGGGCAAGCCGAATCCGGAAGGACTCCGCCAGCCGCGATCCAGATGGAGTTGAATGGGCGGAGGGTCTGCGTGGACTGGGCCAGAGCCCCTGAGGCAG
>JBKJOD010000081.1:0-2915 GCA_046593245.1 Phycisphaerales bacterium | reverse complement strand
CGCGAAGCCGACGCGGGCACGACTGATCGAGCTTGGACGGCAGGCGTTTGCAAGAAACTGGCCGCGACAGATGGAGGTGGATCGCAAGCAGCTCGATCAGGTGGTGTCGCAACTGGGCGTGGCGTTTGACCGGCTTGTGAGCACGCAGGGCGAGGATGCGCAGGTGCTGGAACTAGAGCAGTGGATCGAGTTTCCGTACGGGAAGCACACGTTTGGCGCGAAGGTGGACCGCATCGAGCAGTACACGCGCGCCGATGGATCGAGCGGGTTCCGGATCGTGGACTACAAGACGGGTACGGCGCGAAAGGACTTGCGAGTTCCCAAGGATGATGACCTGCAGCTTGGCGTGTACGTGCTCGCGCTGGCGCACCAGTTCAAACTCGGTGATCCGATTGAGCAGCCGATCGCGGGGGAGGCACAGTACTGGCTGCTCTCCACCGGCGAGCGCGGCACGCTGGACTTTGCGGCGATGGACCTGGCGGGCGTGCGTGCGGAGATCGATACCGTGATCGACGGGATGATGCAGGGCAAGTGGGACAAGGGCAAGAAGTGTACGGGGGAGTGCGATCTGCTCGGATCGGATGTGAAGGTGGTGGAGGGGGAAGAGCCGGTGGGGGAGGAGAACCGCGAGTATGACGATGATGAGGAGACACGCTCAGAGGGGCCGGACTTTGGATGACTCGTTTCATTCGCAACATTCGGTTTGTGGTCCGGTACAGAGTATTGTGGGATGCGAAGACGGGGTGTCTGGCTCGGGTGTGTCCTCGTGGATAGAGCGAGGCTTTGATTGATGCGTCTGGTGATGGGCATTTCGGTGTGTCTTATGGCTGCGGTGTGTGGCGCAGCGATCGGTGCGCCGCCGCCTGCTGAGCGAGTGATTCCGGCCACACCCCTGGTCGCACCGGCTGCGCCGCGGTCGCTCTGGTGCGAGAACGTGGTGGAGATGCAGACGGCGCGCCGCAGCGGCGTGACGAGCATCTGGCTGAGCAACGGCGTGCGCGTGCATCACCTGCGGCTGGGGACGCGACCGGGGCAGGTCGTGGCCACGATCGCGCTCTCGGGGGGGAAACTGCTGGAAGATGCGAGCTCACGCGGCATCACCGAGATCGCCGCGGGTGTGCTGGGCGACTCGGTGGCGTCGGCTCCGAACGCGAGTGCGGCGGAACACATCGCGGATCGGAATGTTCGCATCGACGCGGGTGCGGGCCTGGATGCGCTGACACTGCAACTCACTGGATCGGTGGCCGACGCGAGCGCCGCGATGCGCGTGATGCGGGAGTTGCTCGTCAGTCCCACGGTGACGCGAGAGAGCGTGGATGCCTCGCGCGAGCAACTGGTGCGCGAGCTGCGGCTGCGCGGCGCGGATGCGCGATCGGCGGTTTCGGACGCGACCAATGCCGCGGTTGGTGGCGGAGCGGATGCCCGAATGATGCCGCCGGAGGAACGCACGCTCGGGGCGATGACTGTGGAGCGTGTGACCGAATGGATACAGCGGCACGCCAAGGAGAACGGCGCGGCCATGGAAGTGGCGATCGTCGGCGATCTCGCGCTCGCCGATGCACTCGCGATGGTGGATATCACGCTGGGGACGCTGCCCAAACGCGAGCAGGTGTCCGCGACAACCAACGCCACCCGACGCGTGCTCGCGGGCGGCCCCGTCGGGGCTGTGCAACGAGAGGTCTTGGGAATCAGCCAGGTCGGCACGGGACGCGCGACGGTGGTGCGCGGGTGCTTCGGGCCGGAGATGGCGGAACTTGCCGATCAACGCGTGTTGCGGGCTCTTGTGCGTGTGGCGATCGCGCGTGTGAAGACGCGGCTCGCCGAGCCGGAGCTTGGGCTGGGCGCGGGCGGCGCTGCCGCCGTGGAGGTGAGCGGAGGTGTGTACGTCAGCCCGTTTGTCGGGCACGGCATGGTGCTGCTGTCTGTGACAGCCGACGCGGGGAAGGTCGCGGCGGTCGGCGCGGTCATCGACGCGGAGCTTGCGAAACTGGCCGCTGCCCCGCCGAGTGCGGATGAACTTGCCCCGATCGCCGACGAGTTGGGAAAGGTGGTGACGAAACTCGAGCAGGACCCCACGTATTGGTCCGCTGTGCTCGCCCGTTGTGATGCCCTGGGCATGGACCCGGACGAGGTCGCCTCGGGCGCGGCGTATTACAAAGCGCTCGCGCCGGAAAGAGTCTCCGAGGTGTTCAGAAAGTTCTGGCGCGATGAGCGGCGGATTTCGATCACTGTGCGCGGGCCGGAACGGGCGGTGTCCGCCCCGGTTGGGAAGCGATAGCGATCATTCCTTGATGGGAGCGACTTCGACGCCCTTGAGTTCACCGAGCCGACGGGCGACACGATCAACCACATTGCGGGCCAAGCCGCCGTTCTCCATGGCGCCCATGGTGCATGAGAGCACGATGGAACGTGGATCCTTCCCCTCCGTCTGGACCTTGGCGTTGAGCACGCCCGCCACACCCGAGACATGCTTGAGCTCATAACGATGTTGCAGGCCATCGGGTGCGGTCGAGGACCGAACCACGGAGGCTTCGGCCTTGGCCACCCCGGTTTCAACGGCGGCGTCGATGTCATCCCAGTCGGCCTGTATGGTGACGGCCGCCGGGCCACGTCGGTCCCGGGTGCTGGTGGTGGCGCTGGATGTGCATCCGGTCAAGAAGATACCCAAAAAGAGGGATGCGGCGCTCAAAAATGCCGTACTTTTACAGAACAAATATCCGGTTGGGGCAACATTGGTGTGGGTGCGCCGCGTAGTATTTGTTGGAGCAAGGTGGCTCATTCGGTTGGTTCCAGGGTCTGTTGTTGTATCTGTTGAGTAGGGTCTGGGGAGCCGGTCGGTCTCGGGTGTCCGGGGCCGCGGCGAGGAGCGCGATCGGGTGGAGTTTACGATCAAAGTACCGCAGGGCCCCGAGCGT
>JBKJOD010000420.1:0-5057 GCA_046593245.1 Phycisphaerales bacterium | reverse complement strand
TCGCGTACCCCCGCCACGCCCCGCAGCGCGGCCGTCAACCGGCCAACACACATCTGGCAGTGCATCCCGCGGATCGAAATCGTTCGTTCAGTCATGGTCGCCCTCGTTGTAAGAAACCTAGAGCAAACGTCGGACCTGCCAAACAGCGGCCATCCCCTCCCCTCCAGGCGAGATTCCGCCCACTTCGCCAGTTTCTCTTCCTGAAAGCCGCCATTCTGACTCCGAATGCCCAGCCCGAATGCTGATCCGACCACGACCGACGCGTTGGTCAGGCAAAATGCGAACCCATCCCATCCATAATGCCTTCATCCGCAACGACTTGCATGTTCAGACGGAAAGCGGGGATTCTCCTGAGAAAAATCTCCATAAAAACCCTTCCAGGACTTGCAATACAAGCCCTGTTCTGGTAGTCTGATAAAACAGGGGCGCAAACCGCGCCCCACGAGTGAGGGAGAGAGATATGAGAGCTATCTGTCCGTCTGTTGCCGCCATGCTGCTTTGCATCGCCGGCACGTCCGCGTCCGCTCAGATTTACAATCTGGCAGACGGCAACGCCACCGCCCGCTTCAACACCACACCGACCGCTCCCGGCAGTCAGGTTGGAATGGATCGCTGGGTCATCGACGGCGTGAATCACATGTACAGCCAGTGGTTCTGGGTCCGCTCCGATGGCGACACCCAGGAACGCCGCATCAACTCGCTGCCGCAGCTTGCTGGCGGTACGACCGATACCAACTTCAACGGTCAGGACGAAACCCTCTTCCTTCGCTACGGCTCCGCTTCAAGCTACACCATTGAGACCACCTTCGGCCTCCAAGGCGGCGCGGCGGGCTCGCACACTTCCGATGTCACCGAGCAGATCCGCATCACCAACACCAGCAGCATCTCCCGCCACTTCTCCTTCTATCAGTACTGCGACTTCGACCTCAACAACGACATCTTGGACGACTCCGTCGGTCTCATCAACCCCAACGCCGTCCGCCAAATCGATCTCCTCGCCGGCTACACCGCCGCCGAAACCATCCTCACCCCGACATTTACGTTCAGCGAGATGGGTGTCTTCTCCACTACGCTGACCAAACTCGACAATGCCGTGGTGGACAACCTCAATGGCACCGCTGGCCCTCTCGTTGGCCGCGCTGATTACACCTGGGCCTTCCAGTGGGACTTCCAACTCGCCCCCGGCGCCTCCTTCCTCATCAGCAAGGACAAGCAGATCACCCCCGCGCCGGGCGCTATCGCGCTGCTGGGCATCAGCGGCCTCGCCCTTGGTCGTCGCCGCCGCAACTGATTCCACCACTTCATTGACGTATCTCAAAAAGAGCCCAGGGCCTCCGCCCGGGGCTCTTTCTTTTATCCTCGACTGTCCCCTGCCTTTCAAGTTCACGATTGCCCCACCCCATCGCCGTTACACTCTCCACAATGCCATTGAATCCACCGCTTCGCGACGCTCCGAGATTCCCGGTTTCCTCCCTCGTCGCGATCGCCTGCATCGCCGCCTCACTGCGGTACTGGTTTCTCCACTCACTCAGCGGCCTCGCCCCAGCCTCTGGCTCCGTGCTGACCGAGCCCTGGACGCTCTTCACCAGCATCTTTCCTCACGGTGATGTCGTCCATCTCTTCTTCAATCTCTACTGGTGGTGGTACTTTGCGCCGCGCCTTGAACGCGCTCTCGGCAGCGCCAAACTCATCGGAATCGTGCTGCTCCTCGCCATTGTCAGCAGCGGCGCGGAATACGCCCTTCTCCGCGGCGGGATCGGCCTCTCCGGAGTCGTCTACGGTTTCTGCACGCTCATCTGGGTCATTCAGAACAGATACGACGTTCTCCGCGGCACAGTCCCCCGCCAAACACTCCAACTCTTCGCCGCGTGGTTTGTCATCTGCATCATTCTCACCCTGACCGGAACGCTCCCCGTCGGCAACATAGCCCACGGCGCGGGCGCTCTCTGCGGCTGGCTGCTCGGCAAGTCCATCATCGCCGCGCCGACCAGGCGGCTCGCGTGGCTGGGCGCCCTCGGCGCCAGTGTCATCTTCGCCGTGGTGGGCTCCACCGTCGGGCGAACATGGGTGAGTCTGTATCGCCTCTCCTCCTCGCACACCTACGCCGCGTACTTTGCCCAGGCCGACGGCCGATTCGACGATGCGATCCGCCATCTCGAAGCCGCACGATCAGAGGATCCAAACAACGCGGAAACACTCGTCGGTCTCGGCAGCGCATACGCCCGGAAAGGCCGACACGCTGAAGCCCTCGCCGCGTACAAACAGGCCCTCGAGCTGGCCCCGAAGAATCGCGCCGAGCTCGCCCCTTACATCGCTTGGCTTCTCGACCTGCAATCCGCCGCCGCCGCCAAACGTGGCGACGCCTCTGCCGTCCGGAAACTCGCCGACGAATCCCTCCGCTGGAAACCCGGCGGCGAGTACGCCACCAAGATGCTCGAATGGGCCAAGTCCAGATCGAGCCCACTCAACGACATCATTCATCCGTCAACCTCGACGCTCTCGCCCGGCGACGCGCCTCATTCGTTGAACTCGGTTCCGTGAAGTCCGGCCAATCTTTTCCAAAAATAAAGCGGCCCCGGTTCGCACCGGGGCCGCTGGAATCTTCATTGACTCACGGACTCAGTAGTCCATGTCATCCCCGCCGCCCGCCGGCGCCATCGCCTTCTTTTTGTCCTTGATCTCCACCACCGCGGCGTCGGTGGTCAGCAGCAGGCCCGCGATGCTTGCGGCGTTCTGCAGCGCGACGCGCTCCACCTTCGTCGGCACGATCACGCCCATCTGCATCAGGTTGCCGTACTCGTGCGTCAGCGCGTTGAAGCCGAAGTTGTCGTCCTTGTTCTCTTCAACCTTCATCGCCACCACCGAGCCGTCGAGCCCGCAGTTGGCCACGATCTGCTTGATCGGGGCGCTCACGGCTCGGTCGATGATGTCGATGCCGATGCGCTCATCACCGGTCGCCTTCTTGCGAGCCTTCTCCAAGCCGCGCCGTGCGCGAAGAATCGCGACGCCGCCACCGGGCAGGATGCCCTCCTCAACGGCCGCGCGGCAGGCGTGCAGAGCATCCTCCACGCGGGCCTTCTTCTCCTTCATCTCGACTTCCGTCGCCGCGCCCACATTGATCTGGGCAACGCCGCCGGAGAGCTTCGCGAGCCGCTCTTCGAGCTTTTCGCGGTCGTAGTCGCTGGTGGTCGCGTCGATCTGGTGGCGAATCTGGTCGATGCGACCCTTGATGTCCGCCGAAGAGCCCGCGCCCTCCACGATCGTCGAGTTGTCCTTGTCGATCGTCACCTTCTTGGCGCGGCCAAGATCAGCGATATCAACCTTCTCAAGCTCCACGCCCAGCTCTTCCATCAGGGCCTTGCCGCCCGTCAGGGTTGCGATGTCTTCGAGCATCGCCTTGCGACGATCGCCGAAGCCCGGTGCCTTCACGGCCGCGACCTTCAGAATGCCGCGCAGCTTGTTGACGACCAGAGTCGCCAGCGCCTCGCCATCGATGTCCTCGGCGATGATGAGCAGCGATGCACCCTGCTCGGCGATCTTGCCCAGCAGCGGAAGCATGTCCTTCGCGGAAGAAATCTTCTTCTCGTAGATCAGGATGTACGGCTTCTCCAGCACGCACTCCATGGTCGCGGGACTGGTGACGAAGTGGGGGGAGAGGAAGCCCTTGTCGAACTGCATGCCCTCGACGAGCTCGACCTCGGTGTCGAGCGACTTGCCCTCTTCAACGGTGATCACGCCATCCTTGCCGACCTTGTCCATCGCGTCCGCGATGATCTTGCCGATCGCCGCATCCTGGTTGGCCGAGCAGGTGCCGACCTGCGCGATCTCCTTGGAGTTGGAGACCTTCTTGGACATCGCCTTCAGCTCCTCGACGATCGAGGAGACGGCGATATCGATGCCGCGCTTCACCTGGTTCGCGTTCGCGCCCGCGGTGATGTTCTTCAGGCCTTCCTGAAAGATCGCCTCGGCGTAGATGGTCGCGGTGGTGGTGCCGTCGCCCGCGTCCTTGGACGCCTTGGTCGCAACTTCCTTCACCATCTGCGCGCCCATGTTCTCGTACGGATCCTCGAGCTCGATCTCCTTCGCGACCGAGACGCCGTCTTTGGTGACGGTCGGTGATCCGAAGGACTTCTCAAGAACGACGACGCGTCCCGAGGGCCCGAGCGTCACCTTGACGGCGCGTGCGAGTTTCTGAATGCCCCGGAGAATCCTCTCGCGGGCGTCGGTATCAAATGCAATCTGCTTGGCGGCCATGTATGTGTTCCTTGTTTTCTTTCGGTCTTTGAGTGTGATGGTGCGTCTGGTCTCTGAGGGATCATGGGATCGTGGGATTCAGGGCTCAAGGACCAAAGTCTGCGTCTTATCCCTGGATCCCCTCTGCCTTGATGCCTTTCTTATCCAATCTTGACCCACGCCACGAGAGCGGCATCAAGAATGTACACGTGCTTGCCATCCGTCAGCTTGACCAGATGATCCGGCTCATCCGGAATCAGCATCGCGTTGGTCACGATGCACTTCTCCGCCTGCTGCATGTAGACAACGGCATCACGTTTGCCGTTGAGTTCGCGAAGGGCTTGGCGGAGTTCGTTGGTGGTCATGTGAGGAAGTGACGGAGTGGGTGAGTGACGAAGTGACGAAGGTTCACGGGCTAGAAAGCCCGTGCCACGCGAGATCAGTCAATGATCGCGAGCACTTCTTCCTCGGACATGATCAGCAACTTGTCGTCGTTCAGCTTCACCTCGCTGCCGGCGTACGAGGAGAAGATCACGCGGTCGCCCTTCTTCACCGTCAGCGGGATCAGCTTGCCCGTGTCGGTGTTGATGTTGCCGGTGCCGACGGCCTCGACGACGCCCGTCTTCGGAGTGTCCTTCGCCTTCTCAGGCAGAATGATGCCGGCCGCGGTGCGGTCCATGGCATCATCGCGCCGGACGATGATCTTGTCGTGCAGGGGGCGAATCTTCATTTCGGACATCGTGGACGAGGACTTGGCCATTGCGAAACTCCTGGAAAGTGGTCGATGTTTGAGAGGTCAGAAACAGACAGGTCTTATGCGTTTC
>JBKJOD010000261.1:0-4064 GCA_046593245.1 Phycisphaerales bacterium | reverse complement strand
CATCCGCCTCGAAGGCGGTGGCAGCTACCTCATCGAACCCAGCGTGACGCTCACGAACAACAAGTGGCCCGTGAGCTTCGGCGTGAACTCCGCAGGCATTTTGCCCGGTTCAGTCCTGCCCGCTACCGGCAATCAGTTCAACGAGATTCCCGATACCACCGATGCAGCGCCGAATGATGAACAAGTCATCTGGGCCGACGCTGGCATTCCTTACATTCTCCAGGACAACGGCATCGTTCACGGCAGGGTGACCGTGCTTCCCGGAGTCACCGTCAAGGGTCCGCCCGACATTGCCTTTCAGTTCACATCCGACAGCAACGGTCTCTCCCAGCCCACGTTCCTCGGTGAGCCCGAGCGCCCCATCCGCTTCCTTGCGTATGTCCCCGGCACCAAGTGGCGCGGCATCGGTGTCGGCTCGGCGGGCACTTTCGGCACTCGCTGGGACTGGTGCATCATCGCGGATTCCAGCATCGGCGTCGCGTCCGCCGAGCTTCCCATCGCGCTGGACAACTGCATCTTCCGCCGCAACACCCGCGCTACCGGCGGCGACTCCAACTTCACCCTCCGCAAGTGTCTCTTCGAGAACAACATCTTCTCCTACAGCGGCGAGCGCTTCGCCCCCAACCACACGGTGGAAGGTTTCCTCGACGCCAACCACCCCGCCAACCCCAACACCTTCATCAACAACCGCGGCACGCCGGGCTTCGGCTACTTCGGCACGTTCCTCGCCAATGGCGGCCTCATCGCCCGCGCCCGCCACAACTCGCTCGAGAACACCGACAGCGACGTTCGCAACAACTGGTGGGGCACCCTCACCGGCCCGCACCACCCGACGCTGAACCCAACCGGCACCGGTGACGACCTATTCTTCGGAATCGATTCCGGCGGCTTCTTGCTGCCTTTCCTCCAGTCCCCGCCCACATCCAATCCCCCACCCGTCGTCCGCTTCGTTACAACCCCAACGGCCGTTGTTCCCGGCGAGAAGATCATCCTGCAGTGGACGGCGCGCGATGACACACGCATCGTCTCGCAGCGCGTGTACTGGTCTCCGGACTCCAACTTGGATGGGGCGATGCAGCTCCTCGCGACCATCCCCGCCAGCGCCCGCTCCTACGAGTGGACGCCGCCCTCCATCGGCACGCCCGCCAACGGCGCGGACCAGTTCTTCCGCATCATCGCCGTGGACAATCTCGGCCAAGAGGGCATCGCCGATCTCTCCGCGAGCATCACCAACCCCGTCCCGTTCACTGGATCGATGGTGGCCACCTCGCCAACCGCGGGTACCTATCGCCCCGGCGATTCGCTGCAAACCTGCGCCACCGTCACTCCCGTCGTGGGCTCCACCTCTGCGACCATCGAGCTTGACAACGACGATGCCGCGATCTCGCTCGGAGACATCTTCGTGAGCGGCTCCACCGGCTGCACCGTCCTGCCCGCCCAAGTGCCCGATGTCTCCACCGATCGTGCTCGCATCCGCTACGACGCCACAAGCTCCCTCAACATGGTGAAGAGCTTCTATGGCCCGTACTTCTCTATCCGCCCCGATCCCATTCTCGGGGATGCCGCGCCTGTTCTCGCGCTCACCAGCACCCACACCAACGCGGCCTACCCCGGCGGCACAACCATTCCCATCACCTGGACCGCCTCCGATGATGAGGCCCTCCGCTCCTTCGACATCCGCGCTTCCTTCAACGGCGGCACCCGCTGGTACATCGTCGCTCGCGATCTTCCCGCCGCGGCACGCTCGTATGACTGGCGTCTTCCCGCATCCTCGGGCATTGCATCCGTCAAGTTCCGCGTCATCGCCAAGGACCGCCGCTTCCAGAACACCTCCGCAGACAGTGGCGCTTTCGCCATCACGCCCGGCGCGTATCCGCCGGTGTGCCCCGCCGACTTCAACGCTGATGGCACGCTCGCCGTGCAGGACATCTTCGACTATCTTGCCGCATGGTTTGCCGGTAGCACCACCGCCGACTTCAACGGCGGGGGCCTTTCCGTGCAGGACATCTTTGATTATCTGAATGCCTGGTTCACGGGATGTTGATCTCACATTCAGAGCCGAGCGGCGCAAGCCGCCGGACCCGCCGCGCCGACTCTCGCAGACGATCATCAATCACCCCCGCTCCCCGACCGGCGGCTTACGCCGCTCGGCTCTGATCGTTCATCCAATACGACGCGTCACGCTCACCGCGGGGCACATGAACGCCACATCCTCGCGTGGCACCACGCGCTCGCCGTACATCTGGTTGAGCGCGACCAGCCGGATCATCGCGCCCTCCTTCTCCCCTTCGCTCTCCAGCATCACACGTTTGAAGGTCGTCTCGCTGTCGCGCTCCAGCCGGATAAAGCAGTCCATGCCGCTCTTCACCACGCGATTGGGCGAGAAGACCACGATGTCTCCTTCCTTATACAACGGCTCCATCGAGTCGCCGACCACGCGGGCGGCGAACGCGTCCGGGTCGTCCACATCCGGGCTGAGCACGTACTCGTCAGCAACGCGAGCGGGATATCCAAGATCGGTGAACTCGCGCGGATATCCCGCGGCCACGGAGTTGATCAGCGGCACCTGAATGGGGAGCAGGCGCGCGCGGCGCTCGATGACATTCGGCGCGTTGGATGGAGTGGGGGAGTGGAGGGGTGCAGGAGTGGAGGAGTGGGGGAGATCAGATGCGCCGTGATGGAGTCCGTGTGGTGCGCTCCCCGCGCGATCTTCCACTTCCACGTTCGCCACGCCGCGACCTTCCAATCGAGACACCAGCGCCCGCAGCCGCCCGCGCTTGAAGGTCTCATCCAGCGAGCCCTCGCTCAGCAGCGCCCGCAACTGCGCCGCCGCGGCCTGCTGCTGCGCCTGAATCCCGTTCACCTCGCGGCGCACGCCCGCCGGTGTTGCCGACCACTGCGCGGCGCGGGTCAGACCCCCCACCTCCAGTGCCAGTGCCCCCTCCAGCCGCACCAGCAGGTCCAGTCCGACGCTTCCCCCCTCCTCCGTCCCATTGCCGCGCGCGCCGGTTTCGATCATGCATAAATAGGATCGCGCGCACCCGACCCGCTCGGCGACCTGTTGCAGCGACAGCCCCAGGGTTTTTCGCCGCTCGCGGATGAGATCACCCAGACCCGCCGCGCCGATGGCATGGGGATGAACCTCCCGAAGAGCCCGTCTCTGCACAGCGGATATTTCTCCCTCCTCAGGACTCAGGAAAGATCCGTAAGTCGCTTCCCCATAAGCACTTGAACTCTCAATCGCCACCCGTCACCTCCCATCTTGATGCCCTGATTTCGGGGGCGGAACTTCCTGTGGACAACTCTGCAACTCCAACAATTTCGCCCCAATACTCTTGCAAACGTACGCCGAACAAGTATACTCGTTCTGTGTTCACAAACCAGTGAACAAGTCACTTTTCGGGGGTATTTTCCATGTCACACGCATTCCGCAGCCAGACGCCATCGCCTCGTTCAGCCATCCTACCAAAGACCGAAACCGCCTGTCAAGAGCAAACTTCGACGCTGCGTTTCGCCCCGGCCGCGGCCGCCACGGATGCCCGCGGTGTCGCGGTTCCGCGCATCACCCGTGCTCCGATCCCGACGCGCCGCTATCGCTTCACCGAACGTGTTCGCACCCAACGTGCCGCGCGCATGTGCACACTCGCTGCCGAACTTCCGCCCGATGAGCGAGCCCTCGTGCTCTCTCGATACGCCGACGGGCGCAGCTCCAGCCAGATCGCCGCACTCGCGGGATGCTCGCGTTTCCTGATTGAGCGCAAGCTCCGCCGCCTGACCACGCGCCTCTCGCGCCCCGAGTACATCTTCCTCGCGCCGCGGCTCATCCAACTTGACCCGGTGCAGCGTTCCATCGCCCGCGCATGCTTCATCGAGGGACGCTCCATCCGAGCCGCCGCGATCCACCTAAACATCTCGCAGCACGCGCTGCGGGAGAGTCGCGCCGTGCTGCTGGCGCTGGTGCGAGGCGTGGCAACGCCGCCACCCCTTGCGTTGCCGTCCGTGAGGCGACCACCGCCGATGCCGACTCGCGCCAGCACACGCGTCTGATCGTCGCTCGCTTTTCC
>JBKJOD010000460.1:0-4041 GCA_046593245.1 Phycisphaerales bacterium | reverse complement strand
CGCTCGGCTCTGATTGGGCTACATCAACGCAATCGGATCAATATCAATCGCCGTGTGCGCATCGCTCTTGCACAGCCCCTTGGCGCGGGCATCCGCGAGAATGTCCTGAATCGCCGAGCGGGATGACGAGAAGAGCAGGAGTTCGAGCCGGTGGTGGCCGGCGATGCGGGAGATCGGGCACGGGCCGGGGCCGATCATGCGGACTCTGTTGCCGCGTGCGGCGTTGGCCTCATCGAGCGCGGCTTTGAGCCGAATAGCGGCGGCGTCGGCCTTGGCGAGTTCTTCATCGCGGACGACGATGCGTGCCAGGCGCGACATGGGCGGGAGATTGGATTCGCGGCGGGTCGCGAGTTCATCTTTGGCGAAGGTGACAAAGTCATGGGCCGCGGCGTGGACGAGTGCCGGCGCGCTGGTGTCAAAGGACTGCACAATGACGCAACCGGGCAGCGAGCCGCGCCCGGCGCGCCCGGCGACCTGGCTGACAAGCTGGAACGTCCGCTCCGAGGCGCGGAAATCCGGCAGCGAGAGCGCGGTGTCGGCATTGATGACGCCGACCAGCCGCACATTCGGGAAGTCCAGCCCCTTGGCGATCATCTGCGTGCCCACGAGCATCTTGATCTCGCCGGATGCGAAGCGGGCGAGGGTGGTGAAGTAGTCCTTCGCGCTGGACATGGTGTCGCCATCGACGCGGACGAGCGAGGTTTTGTCGAGTTGCGAGGCGAACTTCTTCGTGAGTTCCTGTTCGACGCCCTGCGTGCCCAGCCCCAGTGCGATGACCCGCTTTTCGCAGACAGGGCACTTGTCAGGCAGGAGTTTCTGCGCGAGACAATGGTGGCAGCGGACAACACCTTTTGCCGGTGTGTGTCCCGCGATCACACGATGCTGGACCATCTTCACATCGCAGTCATCACAGGTCATCACCCAGCCGCAGGTGGAGTCCGGGCAGGCGATGTAGCTGGCATAGCCGCGCCGGTTCAGAAGGAGCAGAATCTGTCCGCCCGCCGTGAGCGTCTCGCGAATCGCGCGTTCCAGCGTCGGGCCGATCAGGTGCAGATGGGCATCGCGCTTGCCAGTGGTGTGCTGACGAATGCGACGTTCTTCCGCGAGATCGACGAGTTCGACGCGCGGGAGTTTGCCACCACCAACCCGCTCGGTGAGTTCCCAGAGAGCGTATTTCGATGTCGGATGTGCGATGTCGGATGTCGGATGTGAAGAACGCGGAGCAGTTGATGGCTGCGCGTTGACCCATGTTTCCAGACTCGGCGTGGCAGTGCCGAGGATGATTGGGATGCCTTCCATGTGGGCGCGTTTGATGGCGACATCGCGTCCGTGGTAGCGGGGAAGCTGGTCCTGTTTGTAGTCGCTGGCGTGCTCCTCATCAACAACGATCAGGCCGAGCTTGTCCAGCGGTGCGAAGATGGCGGAGCGTGCGCCGACCATGACGCGGGCCGCGCCGCTGGCGGCGCGGGACCACTCGCGGTGTCGTTGGCTTGCGCTCAGCCCCGAGTGCAGCACGCCCACGCCTGCGGCGCGGAATCGTTCGACAAAGCGCCCCGCCGTCTGCGGCGTGAGTGAGATTTCCGGGACGAGCACGAGCGCGGTCTGGCCGCGTGCGAGCACGGATTCGAGGATGCGGAGATAGACCTCCGTCTTGCCCGAGCCGGTGACGCCACGGATGAGGTGAACGCCAAACTTTCCGAGCGTGGCGGCGATGCCCGTGACGATGTGCGATTGCGCGGCCGTCAGTTCGGGTCGCAGCGAGGCGGGAAGAAACGCTGCGCCGCCGGAAGGGTCGGCCTGCTCGACGGACATCTGCGTTTCCACGCCGCCGAACTGGCGGACATCTTCGACCTCAATGGTGCGCAGCAGGCCGAGCTTGACGAGTTTGTTGATCGGACCGAGCGTGCGGGCGGTGATGCGAACCGCGAGCGCATCGGGCGTGAGCGGGAAGAGCGAGCGATCCAGCGCGGCGATCTGCTCCCACGCTTCAAGCGTCTGCTTGGTGAGTTTCGAGGATTCGACGAGCGCGAGTTCATCCGCCTCCGCGAGACGATCAAGATGCACAAGCGTGCGTAGCCCAGTGCGTTTCTTTACGGCCGCGGGGAGCATCGCGGCCAGCACCATGCCCAGCGGGCAGACGTAGTAGCCGGACATCCATCGCGCGAGCTCGACGAGCCCGGGCGGAAGTCCTGTGCCGGTGTCGCGGAGGATGCTCTTGACCTTCGCGGGTGCGAACCCATCCAGGAGTTCCGTGCCGCCCGCCTGAATCACGATGCCAGCGGATGGCGTGTTGCCACGGCCCAGCGGCACCTCAACACGCCGGCCGACGGTCACGGGTTCGGCGGAGCGGTACGTCAGACCGGTCCCCGCGCCGCCCTGATCCAGCCCGCGCTCGACGGCAACGCGCAGGTACATCCACTCTCCGCCGGATGGCGGCGCGGGGGCTGGCGCATCGGAGTTGCCGAAAAGGTCGGACATCGCGCACAAATCTAGCAAGTGGGGGACTATGATCGACCCTGACATGACCACATTGCCCGCAGTTCATCGGTCCGGCCGCCTCGCTCTGGAGGATGGCTCGGTGTTTCACGGTCAGGCGTTTGGTGCCACCGGTCGCCAGATCGCGCAGACCGCCGAAGTGGTGTTCAATACCGCGATGTCCGGCTATCAGGAAGCCCTGACGGATCCGTCGTATTGGGGCCAGATTCTCGTCATGACGGCCCCGATGATCGGGAATACCGGCGTGAACGAGGAGGATGTCGAGTCCGTCAAGGTGCAGGCCTCGGGGTTCGTGGTGCGCGAGCTTTCGCGGGTGGTGTCGAACTTCCGCTCCGCGACGGACCTCTCGACATATCTGGCAAAGAACGGCGTGCTTGGGCTGGCGGGTGTGGATACTCGAGCGCTCACACGACGCTTGCGCGTCCGTGGCGTCATGCGTGGCGTCATAACCGACATTCCCGGTTCCGAGTTGTCGGATGCGCAACTCGTGGCCGCCGCGACCCATGCGGGCGACATGGCGGGTGCGAATCTCGTGCCCAAGGTCGGCTGTAACAGTGCTCAGAAGTGGACTGAAACGCTTGGCGATTGGTCGCCCACAGCCGAGACTGGCGGCTCCAAGAACAAACGTTTCCGTGTGCTCGCACTGGATTGCGGGGCGAAGAGGAACATTCTGCGGAATCTGGCCGATCGCAACTGCGATGTGGAAGTCGTGCCCCACAACATCTCCGCTGCGGACATTAAGAAGAAGTTCGACTCCGGCGCGGCCGACGGCCTGTTCATCTCCAACGGCCCCGGCGATCCGGCCGCGGTGGAAGTGACGATCAAGAATCTCCGTGAAGCGCTGCATTCCACCGACCGGCACGGCCCGATCCCGACGTTCGGCATCTGCCTCGGCCACCAGTTGCTCTCGCTCGCGCTGGGCGCGAAGACCTACAAGCTCAAGTTTGGCCACCGCGGGCTGAACCAGCCGGTGCTGAACCTGCTCTCGGGGCGCGTTGAAATCACCAGCCAGAACCATGGATTTGCGGTTGATCCGGAATCGCTCAAATCGGTGGGTGGCGAGGTCACGCACATCAACCTGAACGATCAAACGGTTGCCGGCTTTCGGACGACGGATCGGCCAATATTTGCCGTGCAGCACCACCCAGAAGCATCTCCCGGGCCGCACGATGCGAGCTATTTGTTTGATGCCTTTGTGATCATGATGGGTGACCGCAAGCCATTAGGAACAAAGGGCTTGCGCGTTGAGTCGCGGCCCAGCGGCAAAGTGTCGGCGCCTGTCGGTTCTAGTGCTTGAACTCGCCTTTGAGAATCTGGGTTGGGGTGCAATACAAACGGTTCCCGAGCGTTACGCTCGCGTGAATCCTGACTGGTTCGCCCTGCGCGGGCGTTTGGCTTCATCTTCGGTCGTCATGTTCGGCCGTCGCTTGCTCGAACTCTCACACGGATCCCACTCCATGAATCGCATGAATCGCCTGCTGACGCTCGCCGCCACATGTGCTTGCTCGCTGTCTTTCCTTGCCGAGCTCGCTTCTGCTCAGGGTC
>JBKJOD010000301.1:0-7202 GCA_046593245.1 Phycisphaerales bacterium | reverse complement strand
CTTTGGTGATGGCACCGGAAACCTTGGCCAAGTGACCGTCCAGGTCGAAAAGCTGGGCGGACTTATCAGCGATGGGCCCGTCGAAGATTTCCAGGTCAATACGTTGCCGAACCGCATCTTTCAGATCGCTCAGCGCGGCTTCGAGCTCGATGGGCGCGAAGACCAGTCCGGTCAGCGCGGCCAACCTTTCGGCCGGGGTGGAGGGATTGGTATCGTTGCGGAAGACCGGCACGAGATACAAGAGCCCGGTGTGTGTTTCGCCGTGCTCTACAAGACTGATGCGGCCCGTGATGGCTGGCTGGCCTGTGGCGATGGCCCGCTCAACGGCTTCGCGGCGCACCGGCTCGGAGCCGACGTCGAAGCCCCATGCCTGGCGGTTAGACTCGAGTGGAAAGATGTGCTTGATGATGTACAGGTCCGGAGCCAGCAGCGCCTCAGTGACAGGCGGACTCATCGAGCCCGGCAAGGGGGCGAAGGTATGAATGCTGAAGTCCGGAGACTCGTCGGCCCGCTCCGACGCGACGAAGGCAACCAAATCATGACGAGTTACCCGCGTGATGAAGCCAACCCCCAACATGCCTGGGAGCTCCTTGGGCAGGTCGCGTGAGTCGACGAATGCTTTGAACTCTCTGCGATCGACGGACTTGCTGGCCGCGTACAGGCCGCTGACACCCTTGAGCCCGGAACGCGTCTGATCAAATCGGCGCTGCACTTCGCCGAGAGCTTCCTTCGCCAACGCGCGGAAGCGGGTCTGGGCTTCGGCACGTATTGAGGTGTGGATCTGCCACCCGGCGGCCAACGACAGGCCCAAACCTATCAGCAGCACCAGAGCTACCGCCACAGCCAATCGTCTCGACGCTACCGCCACATCTGGCGTGCCGATGCTCGAAGCTCTCTTCGCTTCTACACGTACCCGCCACAGCACCACCGGCCCGGCAAGGAGCGATAGCAGTAACGCGTAGAGAGTTCTCTCGGCAACTCCGTCTACCCCGGGCGCGATTGTCGGCATCAGAAACATCACAGCCACCTGCGCGACTGCGAGGGTGACAATCATCTCAACGAGCAGGCGGCTGGATTTCAGCTTTGTGTTCGGCATGAATCGCCCGCATCGATTATCGGGGGTCGCGGATGTGTACTTGAGGTGTGGTTAAGGTTCTCCCTCGCGACTTGGAACCTTTCCATTGTGGGGTGTGCGCTCCTGTTTACTCGACATGGGTCATCGAAAATTTGGGGCGGATGGTCTGACAGGCGTTATCGCGCGCCGCAATCGGAATCATCTGGCGGTGAGCATGGCAGGTGTGCTTGGATTTATGAGACTGGATCACATCGCGTGCGCGCGATATCGATTTCTGCACACGCACGCGCTGCTTCGCTCCGTTGACATGCTGTTCGCTGCCTGTTTTTCAAGGACATGCGATTTGCCGCGTGCGCCCACCCCCAGCTCGTTTCAACTCGGCTCAACCTTGCTTTTGGGGCTTGGCACCAGTCACCGCGGACTTTGCTGACGATGCGCATTGTTTGGAGCAGTACTTCACCTGCTCCCAGTCCCGTTCCCACTTTTTTCGCCACGAGAACTCTCGCTTGCAGTGGGCGCAGGGCTTAGTGGGCAAGTGATGATTGGGCATGGATCGATCCTCTTATTGTGAATCCAAACCAACTCCAGCATCGTACGATGCACATGAATGCCCCGCAGCCCCGTTACCAGCTCGAAGCGCTCGCCGCCCCAGTCCAGTGTGGCGCGGCTTGCCATTGTTTTCGGCGACCAGCTCGATGTGGATGCCCCGCTGATTCGCTCGCTCGGACCCGATGACACAGTCCTCATGATGGAAGTGGCGGCCGAGTCGCGGCATGTTCCCAGCCACGTTCAACGGACAGCGCTCTTCCTCTCGGCGATGCGACACTTCGCAGCCGAGCTTTCCAAGCGAAAGGTCCGCGTTCGTTACGTCGGGCTCGACGATCCCGAAAACACCGGCGTGTTTGAGACAGAGATTGGCCGCGCGATCGCCGTACTCAAGCCATCTGAAATGGTGTGCGTGCTTCCGGGCGAGTGGCGGGTGCTGGCGATGCTCGAACGCGTGCGCGACTCCACCGGGATTCCGCTCAGTATTCTGCCCGACGAGCATTTCCTTACGACCCCCGACGAGTTCGCTGGCTGGGCCAAAGGGCGCACTTCACTCACGATGGAGTTCTTCTATCGGGAGCAGCGTCGCAAAACCGGCTATCTCATGGAGGGCACTGGCAAGAGCGCTCAGCCGGTTGGTGGCGAGTGGAACCTCGACAAACAGAATCGGCTGCCCTTCGGTAAGACCGGCCCAAGTCCGCGGCCGCGCCCGCCCCTGAGTTTCAAGCCCAACGCAACCACCCGCGCCGTCTTGGAGGCAATGAAACACGTGCTGCCGGACCTTCCCGGTGTCGCCGACTCTTTCGCGTGGCCCGTCACGCGCGAGCAGGCACTGGCCGCGCTCGATGATTTCATCACGCACCGCCTCGCCCGCTTTGGTCCCTTCGAGGATGCGATGTGGTCCAGTGAGCCAACGCTGTACCACTCCACGCTGTCGAGTTGTCTCAACCTCAAACTGCTCAACCCGCGTGAGTGCTGCGAGCGCGCCATCGCAGCGTACCACGCGGGGAAAGCGCCGCTGCAATCCGTCGAGGCGTTCGTGCGGCAGATCATCGGCTGGCGCGAGTTCATCCGCGGCGTCTACTGGCTCGAGGGGCCGACATACGCCGATCGCAATGGACTCGACCAGCACGGCGAACTCCCGCCGATGTACTGGACCGCCGACACCGACATGTCCTGCATGAAGGCCTGCGTTGGTCAAGTGCTGGAGACCGGCTTCGGTCACCACATTCAGCGGCTGATGGTCACCGGCAACTTCGCCCTCATCAGCGGTGTGCATCCCCGCGCCGTCAGCGACTGGTACCTGGGTTTGTTCGTGGACGGCATCGACTGGGTCACGCTTCCCAACGCGCTGGGCATGGTCATGCACGCCGACCGCCGTACCAAGTCGGCCAAGGGCATCACCGGGCTCGTGGGCACCAAGCCCTACGCCGCCAGCGGCAAGTACATTCAGCGCATGAGTAACTATTGCGCGACCTGCCGCTACGACCCTGCCGCGCGCAGCGGCCACGATGCCTGCCCCGTGACCGTCTTCTACTGGGACTTCCTGATCCGCACCCGCGAGCAACTGGCCCAGAACCAGCGCATGGCGATGATCCTCAAAAACGTGGACCGCATGACGCCAGAAACCCGCACGCAGATCACCATCGATGCCGCTTTGCTCCGCAAGAAGCTTGGGATCGGAGAATCCATTCGGAGCAGATGATGATGGCGCACTCTCCGGAGCCAGCAACGCCGCTTTCGTCGCTCTCACGAATGAGCGTGGTTGAAGCATCGACAACTTCCACGGTCTTGGGCACTAGCGTCACCGGCTACATTGCCGGACGCTTGGCCCCGCTTCAATGTGAGCGCGGCTACAACGTGCGGTGCTTGGCCCGCTTCGAGACCAAGGTGCGGGCACGTCTGTGGGTCGAGAACGATCGCGTCGAGATTATCGTTGGGCCGCCCGAGTGTGCGCTTGACGAGAAGTGGTTTGCCGGGTCGCCCTGAAAACTCAGTTTGATGAAAGTAGACATGGACGGACGCCGCGACGAGAAGGCTCCTGCAGCGATCGCGAGCTATTTCGAAGCGATTGTCATCGAGCTAGACAGTGAGTTCGAGTGGAGCAACGTGGGAGAGCGTGGGACAGGCCGGCAAACGATCGCCCCAAAAACCAAACAACCGGCCGTCGCGTGACGGCCGGTCGCAGGTTGCTTGAATAGCGGGGGTAGGATTTGAACCTACGACCTCCGGGTTATGAGCCCGACGAGCTACCAGGCTGCTCTACCCCGCAATCTATGAGGCGAGCGTAGGCCGCGATGCCCGCATCGGCAATCACGCCCGCTCGTTTCCACCGTCATTCACGTGCAACTCGCCTGATTCACGTCCCAGCGGCCTCAGAATCGCTGTCGTTTGGTTTCCCGCGGCGGCTTCCCTTCTATAATCGCGCGATGACAACTGATACGCGTGCGAATGTCGTAAATGTCCTGTTGGTCGGCGGTGGTGGACGCGAGCACGCGATCGCGTGGAAGCTCGCCCAATCCCCCCGCCTCGGCAAGCTCTGGCTCACTGACAACACCAACCCCGGCCTCGCCGCGTTCGGCACGTTTGTCGATGTCCCCGTGGACATCAAGCAGATCTTCCGCCTCAAGCTCTTCTGCGACAAGAACAACATCGGCTTGGTCGTGATCGGCCCCGAAGAGCCCCTCGCACAGGGCTTCGCTGATGCCCTGATCGCCCCCGGCCGCGTTGTCTTCGGCCCCACGCAGCAGGCCTCGCGGCTGGAGTGGGACAAGGCCTGGTGCAAGCAGCTCATGCGCGCTGCATCTATTCCGACCGCCGAAGGCCGCATCTTCACCGATGCCGAAGCCGCCCGCTCGTACATCGAATCGCGCGTGCATGATGACGATGCGCTGAAGGCCCTGCTCGAAGAGTCCTCCAAGTATCGCGATGCCGCCGATCGCCGTACCTTCATCCGCCGGCGCATCACCGAGGACAAAACTCTCGCCGCGTCGTATGCCAAGCGTCACGACGATCTCCCAGTCATCAAGGCCTCGGGCCTAGCAAAGGGCAAGGGCGTGCTGCTCCCCACGACCTTGAACGAAGCCGTCGGCGAGAAGGGTGCGATCGATCGCATCATGGTCAAACTCGAGTTCGGCGAAGCCGGCCGCACGGTGCTTGTTGAGGAACGTCTCGAAGGCCGCGAGGTCAGCGTGCTCGCGCTCACCGATGGTCGCACCATCTACATCCTTGAAACCTGCCAGGATCACAAGCGTCTCGGCGATGGCGACACCGGCCCGAACACCGGCGGCATGGGCGTCATCTGCCCAAGCGCCTTGGGTGGTCCGGCTCTCCGAGCCGGACCTTCGCCTTCTCCTTCCGTCTCCGACCCAGCTTCCGAACATCCCGCACACCCCGACGAAGAACTCCTCAAACTAATCGAATCCGAAATCCTCATCCCAACGCTCGACGCCCTCCGCCGCGATGGCATCGACTACCGCGGCGTTCTCTACGCCGGGCTCATGCTCACGCCCGCTGGCCCCAAAGTCCTTGAGTACAACTGCCGCTTCGGCGATCCCGAATGTCAAGCCCTCATGGTCCGTATGGACTCTGACCTTCTCGAACTGCTCATGTCCATTGGCACACGCAAACTCGAGGATCAGGAAATCCGTTGGAAGGGCCAGCCCGATCCCACCGGCTCCGCTTCCACCGAAGGCGCGGCATCCTGCGTCGTCATTCTCGCCAGTGCTGGCTATCCCGATAAACCAAAGCCCAGCGTTCCGATTCTCGGCCTGGAAGAAGCGGGCAAAGTTCCCGGCGTTGTCGTTTTCCATTCAGGAACCAAGCGGCAAGCCGGCGAAATCGTCACCTCCGGCGGCCGCGTGCTGAGCGTCGCCGCGATCGGCGCAACCCTCGCGCAAGCCCGCGAGCGCGCGTATCAGGCGGTTGCGAAGATCCGTTTCGAGGGCATGCAGGTGCGCACCGACATCGGCAACGTGATCGAGAAGAAGTCCGAACCCGGCGCACCCCGTGCTCACATTCGCACCGGCAAGAAAAAGGCGATGAGCCCGGGCCCCTAACACACGCCCGGGATGAGCGATGCTCTGGGGAGCGAATCCCGCGGATATTCACCGCGTGGAGTTCCTCCCCGCACTCACCCCACATTCTTCTCCCCGTTCCCCGCATCCGCCTGCCGCTCCGGTGCATCCCTCCTCCCCCGCCCCCGCACCGCCTCGCGCAGCAGAAACTCCATCTGCGCATTGGTCGAGCGCAGCTCCTGCTGCGCCAACGCCGCAATCTGCTCCCAGAGTTCGGGAGGAATGCGGAGCAGGATGGACTTTCTGTCCTCTGGCATCTTTTTCCCTGCAAAAGCAGTGGGGGGAGCAACGCTCCCCCCCAATCCATCACATCATCCGTGATACAACGTCCCCGCGTTCACGACGGGCTGCGCCCCATGATCGCCACACAGCACCACCAGCAGGTTTGACACCATCGCCGCACGCTTCTCATCATCCAGCTTCACGCGCCCGCCCTTCTCAAGATGATCGAGCGCCGCCTCCACCATCCCCACCGCGCCCTCCACGATCCGGAATCGCGCCGACACCACCGCATCCGCCTGCTGCCTTCGCAGCATCGCGCCCGCGATCTCCGGTGCATATGCCAGATGGCTCAGCCGAGTTTCCTCGATCGTCACGCCCGCCTGTGCCACTCGCTCCTGCAACTCCGCCGCGAGTGACTTGCTCACCGCGTCCGTCGAGCCGCGCAGCGACATCTCGTGGTCTGCGCCCGTGTTGTCATATGGATAGATCGACGCCAAGTGCCGGAGCGCAGACTCGCACTGCGTGTCCACGAATCCCTGATAGCTCTCCACATCAAACGACGCTCGCGCCGTATCGCTGACGCGCCACACCACCACCGCGGCAATCTCAATAGGGTTGCCCCGAATGTCGTTCACCTTGATCGTGGGCGTCACCTTGTTCCGCGTGCGCAGCGAGATTGCCGTCCGCTTCGTGAACGGGTTCACCCACCAGAACCCCTGCGTCTTGATCGTTCCCTTGTACGTGCCAAACTGCACCACCACCTTGCCGTTGTTCGGCTGCACGATCGTGAGCCCCGTGAGCGTGACGATCGTCACAGCCGCCACCAGCAGCGTGGCAACAAATGCCAGCCCCAACCCCGGGCCCGGACTCTGCCGTCGCTCAGTCGCCGATGCCACCAGTATGAACACGCACAGGCATGCAAACAGCACGCCCAAGCCGACCACCAGCATCACCGCCCCGCGCCTCGGCTTTACATCCAGTTCCTGCGTCATGGCCATCGCTCCCACAATCCCCGCCCGCCCCTCTGCTTATTGAAATGATATCACGTAGATATGAACGCAAGACCCATATTTTTACCAAATATGCAGATTTCTAATCGACCTTCAGCCGCATGTTCTGGTTGAGTACGGTATGCTCTCGCCATGAGATACCAGCCGCTCGCACATCTCTCCTTTCTCTCGCTGCTCGCACTTTGCGTCTGCATCCTTTCCTGCGCGGCCACTCCCGCCGCTGCCCAATCCACCCACGCGGATGCCACATCAATGCCCGCCCCCGCCCCCCCC
>JBKJOD010000186.1:0-2512 GCA_046593245.1 Phycisphaerales bacterium | reverse complement strand
GAATCCGCTGGTGCAGTCCGGCGATCTGGACCCATATCGACACGCGATGCGAACACTGGCGGAGCAGGGACTGGCGTATCCGTGCGAGTTGACACGAGCACAGATCGAGCAGGCGGCGAGCGCGCCGCAGGATGGCTCCCATGAGGTGGCGTTTCCCGCGTCACTCAGGCCGGAAATCGCCGGTGCGCCAATGGACTTTGACATGGCGCAGCGCGACGCGGGACAGGCCGGGCGCGAGACGGGGAACGCCATGAGCAGAAGCGCGAACTGGCGGTTCCTCTGCGAGCCGGGGGTGGTGGAGTTCGCGGATGGTTTCGCCGGCCCGAGCGCGTATGACCCGAGCGAGAACGTGGGCGACTTCATCCTGTGGACCAAACGCGATCAGCCGAGCTACCAGCTCGCGGTGGTGGTGGACGATGCGCGGCAGGGCGTGGACACTGTCATTCGCGGCGATGACCTGCGTGAATCTGCGGCGCGGCAACTGCTGCTGTATCGTGCGCTTGGGTATACCAGCGATTCGGAGCCGGAATACTGGCACCTGCCGCTGGTGGTTGGTGAGGACGGGCGGCGGCTGGCCAAGCGACACGGCGATACACGGGTGGAGATGTACCGCGAGCGCGGCACGCCCCGCGAGGCGGTGATCGGGCTGATCGCGCACTGGTCCATTCCGGGCCTGCCCCGGAAGGAGATGTCATCGGCCGAGTTCAGGGATCGCTTTGATCCGGCTACGATGGTGCGGAATCCGATCGTGTTTACTCAAGAGGACGACGCATGGCTCCTGTCTCGACGCGTGCAAGCATGATGTGGCTGATGTGGACGATCTCGCTGCTGCTCTCTTCGGCCCTGCACGGGTGCGATGGGCCGGGCGCGGCCACGCCGGTCCTTCCAGTCAACGGCGGTAAGATCAATGTCACCATCGCTGGCAAGATGTTCAAGCTTGATGTCGCCGCGGATGATGCCGTGCGCTATAAGGGTTTGGGCGGGAGAACCTCCATCGACGACGATGGTGGCATGATTTTCGCGTTCCCGAAGGCCGCGTGGCGGCCTATGGGATTTGTGATGCGCGACTGCCCGATTGACATCGACATCCTGTATCTGGATGCCGCGGGACGGGTGTTGATGACCTACGAGATGAAGGCGGAGCCCCCGCGTGATCCCGCCAAGGATGAGGGAGCTCCGGGCGACATCAACAACGCGAAATACGAGGCGCGGCTGAAGCAGTATTCCAGCGTCTATACCAGCGCATTCACGGTTGAGCTCAAGGCCGGCTCCATCAAGAAACTGGGCGTCAAGAATGGGGACAAAGTGATCTTTGACGTGGAAGGCCTCAAGCAGATCGCCAAGTAGACCGATGCAGATCCCGACCGGACATCGGCGGGCGTGACCGGGACCACGGATGGTCCGGAAACCATGGGCCCGCCCTTCGTCCGGCTTTGAGGTCGGCGCGGCACCCCATGCGAACACACAGCATCGCCCTCATCACCGATGCCTCCCCGATGGAGGAGCCCACGCACTGGTGGGAGCCCATGCTTCGCGCCTGGCCCGCGGGCGTTCCGCTTCCGAAACTTGAACCCGTGGCTCCGGCGGATGTGCTTCGACTTGTCGAACAGGGCAAGGCGCACACGCAGTGGGACGCCGCGGTGATCGCGCTCGAGCCGCCGCTGGATGAAACCACCGCGTGCCATGTGCTGGACTCGCTCCAGCAGGCGATGGTGCCGACGATCATGCTCGTACACGGGCCCACCCAGCGGATGGATAACTTTCATCCCGGCGCGGTGCTGGTGCAGCCGATGGATGCACCCCCCGCTGCGACGGCCGCGATGCTGTACGCGATCGCAGCACGGCAAACGGCCGTGCGCTCCATGGAGCAGAATCTCAAACTCGCGCAGAGCTTTCAGGGCGAGACCTCCGCGGAGATCGACCGGCTGCATCAGGAACTTCTGCTGGCGGCCCGGGTGCAGCGCGACTTCATGCCCAAGCACATGCCGGTGGTGGAGGGCTTCGAGTCCTCCGTGCTCTTCCGCCCGGCGGGCTTTGTCTCCGGCGACACATACGACGTGACGCGGCTGGACGAGCACCACATCGGATTCTTCCTCGCGGACGCGATGGGACATGGCGTTCCCGCCGCGCTGATGACGCTGTATCTCACCGGCTCGCTGCCACGCAAGGAGATCACGGCGACGGGCTATCGGATCGTCTCACCCGGAGAGGCGCTGAGCCGGCTGAACAACGGATTGCAGGAGTGCATGGCGGGACCGGCGCGGTTCGCGACGGCCGTTTGCGGCATCGTGAACACGCGCACGGGGCTGATCACGCTCGCGTGCGCCGGGCATCCGCCGCCACTTCGCATCGGGCCGCACGGCGTGCGCCCGGTGGAGGTCTCGGGTATGTTGCTGGGCGTGGTCGCGGACTACGAGTACGAGCAGGTGCAGATTCGGCTGGAGCCCGACGAGTTGCTGGTGCTGCACTCGGACGGCATCGAGGGCGCGTTTGCGCCGCGGAATGTCGCCGC
>JBKJOD010000113.1:0-3951 GCA_046593245.1 Phycisphaerales bacterium | reverse complement strand
GACAACTATCGGCGCGACGATCGCGGCAACGGCGGGGGTGGCGGTAACTACGGCGGGGGCGGTGGTGGTGGTGGTGGCGGTGGCGGATACAACGAAGGTGGCGGCGGTGGTGGTCGCGGACGTGGCGGCGGTGGTGGTCGCGGTGGCGATCGTGGGCCGCGCGGCCCGCGCCGGCCCGATGCCGACGGCCGCGGCGTGCCGCTGAGCGAGCTCGATCCCGCACTCACCGAAACCAGCCGCAAGCTCATCGGTGCCGCGATCGAGGTGCACAAGGCCCTTGGGCCCGGTTATGACAAGGCCACGTATCACAAGGCGATCGAGACCGAACTCGATGCCCTCAATGTCAGCTACAAGTCCAACCACGCGATCCCGGTCATCTACCGCGGCAAGCAGGTCGGTACCCGCGTGGCGGACATCCTTATCGAGAACCGCTTCATCGCGGACTTCTACGCCCAGCACCGCGAGGTGAGCGCGGGCGAGCGCACCGGCCTTCGCGCCGCCCTGATCGCGGCGGACATGGAGCTGGGCCTCATAATCAACTTCTCCGAGCGCCGGCTCAAGGACGGCCTTGTCCGTGTGCTGAACCCGAGCAAGCTGAACCTGCAACAGCATGATGGTGGCGCGCAGGGTGGACATGCAGACCATGCTGGACATGGCGATCATGGCCACCACGGCCATGATGCCCCCTCCGAGGGCGGCGGCGATCCGATCGGCTGAACCGGACAATTCAATGATCTTCACACGCAGGCCCGCTCACGCGGGCTTGTCTGTTTCCGGGGGATCCAGGTCGGTGCGGTCCACGTTGTCTTGTGCGGTGTGGCGGACGTGCAGGACGTGTACCTCACTACCGATGATGGCGAAGATCACGCGGTGCGACTTGTAGGGCATCTGACGAAGTTCGGGCGTGCGCCGCAGCACGTGCTCACGCGCGAAACCGAATCGCCGCGGCATCTCCTCAAGCGACGCGATTGCTGCTTCCAATCCATCAAACCAGTGGAGGGCTTTGTCGAGCGAACCTTGATCCGCGATATAGCCCGCAGCTTCCGCTGCCTCATGCTTGGCTTCGTCACGGTAGACGATTCGGTAGTTCATGCCGCATCATAATGGTTTCACGCCAAGTCGCCTGAGCACCGCTTCACGCACCTGCGCCGGCGAGACGCCCGGTTCCCCGCGCTCGATCGACGCCAGCCGCTCTTGCACGATGCGTGTCGAATCCGCCAAGTCGAGCTCATCGAGCATCTTCTGATACGCCGCGGCGTCCTGAATCACCACCTTCGCACGCCCGTTCACGGTCAGCACTTCCGGCCGTCCGGTTTCGGCGAGCCGCTCGATGTGTGCCTTGTGGTCGCGAAGAAAGCCGGTGAGTGGATGGATGTCGGTGAGCTGGATCATAAAGCCCCTATCAGATAAAAGTATGAGAATAGTATGCTGCATGATCGGCTGGAATCCAGCACTTTCGGAGCAGGCGAGGCCCGAGAACTTCCACTTCTACAGTTCCTCAATGAGCAATCGAGTCGTCATCACGGGCACGGGGTGGATCACGCCGCTGGGGCATGATGTGGAATCCGTCTGGGCACGCTTGCTCAAGGGCGAGAGCGGCATCGGCCGCGTCTCGCACTTTGATGCGTCCACCTTCAAGACGAACTTCGCGGGCGAGGTAACGGGATACGACCTCTCCCGATATCTCGGCGCATCGGCCGCGAAGCACAAGGGCGCCGGTCTCTCCACCACCTTTGCGCTCGGCGCGGCGGCCCAGGCCTTCAAGCAGGCCGGGCTGGACACGCTCGCTGCCAGCGGCAACCTCAGCCGCCGACGCTTCGGCCTCTACTTCGGCGCCGGCGAAGGCACGCTGGACTTTGACAACTACGCGATCTCGAATGTCGCGGGGTGGAACGACGAGGCGGAGGAGGGCAAGGGCGCGTTCGACGCGGCCCGCTGGGCGAAGGCCGCGTATCAGCAGATGACGGCGGTGAGGGAGATCGAGCAGGAGCCGCAGATGACGCTGAGCCACGTGGCCTCCGCGTTTGGCTGCCGCGGCCCGGCGAGCAACTGCATGACGGCGTGCGCCGCGAGCACGCAGGCGGTGGGCGAGGCGTTCGAGATCATCCGCCATGGCGATGCGGACATCATGTTCGCGGGCGGCGCGCACTCCATGATCCATCCCCTCGGCATGACCGGCTTCATCCGCCTCACCGCCATGAGCCGCATGAACGACGACCCGACCCACGCCTCGCGCCCCTTTGATCGCACCCGCGGCGGCTTTGTCATGGGCGAGGGTGCTGGCATGGTCGTGCTCGAAGGTCTCGACCACGCGCTGGCACGCGGCGCAACACCGCTCTGCGAGATTGCCGGGTACGGCTCGACGGCCGACGCCTTCCGCATCACGGATATTCAGCCAGATGGCAAGGGCGCACAAGGCGCGATGCTCGCGGCCTGCAGGCAGGCGGGGATCAACCCGCGTGAGCCGCTCGCCGACGGACGCGCGCCGGTGCAATACATCTCCGCGCACGGCACAGGAACAAAAGAGAACGACTCGATCGAGACGCGCGCGGTGAAGGGTGTGTTTGGCCAACTCGCGCCGAAGGTGCCGTTCAGCTCCGTCAAGTCGATGCTCGGCCATCTCATTCAGGCCGCGGGCGCGGTGGAGCTCATCACCTGCGTCAAGGCGATCCAGACCGGCTGGCTCCCACCGACGATGAACCTGATGCATCCGGACCCGGACTGCGATCTGGACCACATCCCCAACGCCGCGCGGGACTGCCGCGCCGCGGACGGCAGCAGCATGGTGGACGCGTGCCTCTCCAACTCGTTCGGGTTCGGTGGACAGAACGACACGGTGTGTGTGCGCCGGTATGTGGCGTGATCAGAGCCGAGGGGCGCGAGCCACCGGGTCATTTGCGGCTTGCCCGCGTACAATTTGCCCGAAGGAATATCACATGACACTCCGCGGCACCATCCGAAACGGCAAGGTCGAACTCGACTCGGAAACCACCCTGCCCGAGGGTACCAGAGTTGATGTGGAGCCATCGGCCGCGGAATCGCTGCTCGACTTGGTTCTCCGTCACTCTGTATCTGATCCAACGATTCCAAAGGACTTTGCCTCCGAGCTTGATCATTACATGTACGGCCTGCCGAAGCGCACTGGCAAAGGCAAGGCGAACATGGCCAAGCGTGCCAAACCAGCTGCCGCTGGCTCCAAACGTCCGCGCCGCGGAACGGGGCGGTAGCCGATGGCGCGTAACCCTGTCTTCATTGATACCGCGGCGTTCATCGCGATGACCGTGAAGTCCGATTCGCTGCACGATGCTGCGATGAGAGTCATGGAGTCGCTGGCACGGGAGAAATCGACGATAGCAACCAGCGAACTCGTTCTGATTGAATATCTCAACGCATCGTCGAATGTGACCCGCCGGGGCCGTGCAGGCGAGTTTGCCCGCAGTATTTTGGCGAGTTCAAGGTCCCGCGTGGCGCCTGTCAATCACGCCACACTTATCGATGCGCTCGATTTGTACGAGCTTCGCCCGGATAAGGAGTGGGGGCTCGTGGACTGTTCTTCGATGCTGATCTGCAAAGAGTTCGGCATCAAGCGGGTGTTCACGCATGATCGTCACTTCCGCGAAGCGGGGTTTGAGATTCTGCTGTAAGTCTGACACCACTCGCAAGGTCGTTCGCGAATCCCAGGAGCGAGAGCCGGTGGTCGGTTGCAGTCGGTCTTTGTGGTTCGCGCTGTGCTGTGCGGGCGGCGGACGCCGCTTGGCTCTGATATCTTGTGGTCATGGCAAAGAAAGCACTGCGCAAAGGCAAGACCAAGCGTGCGAGCGCGCCGGCGGCGGAGGTGCCCGCGTCTTCTCGGAACTTGGCTTCGGTGGCCGAATCAACAACCGACGGCGAGATGCACCTCGCATACTTCAATCGCGAGGCCGCGCTCTCGCGGGCCACACCGGGCGCGGC
>JBKJOD010000048.1:0-3415 GCA_046593245.1 Phycisphaerales bacterium | reverse complement strand
GCTACATCGCGACAAGCGAAGACTACAAGCAACGCGCGAAGCCCGACGATGTGATCGCGGCAATCAAGAAGATCGCGCCAGTCACGCCCAAGAAGATCAAGTGATCCACATCACACGCCCGGGATGAGCGAGTCCGCGAGCGAATCCCGCGGATCCCGTGGCATCGGCCTATCGGCCGATGTTTCGGCCGCCGCGGCCGAACTGCATTGTTTCCCTGTGTGTGCAAACATCATCAGCCCCACAAGCTCTTGAGCCTTCTCGGCAACCCGCGCATCTGGCAGGTCACTTCCGTTTCTGTTTATAATGCGGTCTATGACAAGCCAAACTTCGATCGCATCCGCTCGCACGTTGAATCCCGACCGCGGCATTCTGATCTTCATCGGTCTGCTTGCCGTCGCAGCGTCGCACCTGCTCGCAGCATGGTGGCATCCCAATCCGACTGGTCGGTTCTTGCCATCGGGCACAAACTGTGTTGTAGATTCAACGACCGGATTGAAGTACTTCGTGGGCGAGGGAGGCAGTACGTATTTGCCCGGGCATGAACCTCATTGACTCCCACCCCGGCCACCCCCAGCCCCTTTTACCCACTTCCTCGCCTTCCACCCGATCATGGTTTACGTTGAACACACGCCCCCGCGTGGTGTTCGCGCCGTCACTCTCCGGAAAGTGATCCATGATCCGCCCATTCTCATGCCGCAGCCGCGCCACCATCGCGCTTTCCGCCGCGCTCGCGATCATCACCGCCGCACCCTCCCTCGCCGCGCCGCCCATCTTCCCCCCCGACAACCCGTGGAACCAGCGCATCACCACCGCTCCCGTCGCCGCGAACTCCGCCGCGATCATGAGCAACATCACCACCGTCTACGGCAACGGACGCATTCACCCTGACTTCGGCCAGGACTCCCTCACTCCCGCAACGCCCCTCTACGGCATCGCTTACAACATCGTCCGCGGCAACGCCACGCCCGCGCCCGCGCTCATCTCCGTCGTCATCGACGCCTACGCCAACCAGTCCGACATCCTCCCCGCACCCTTCCCCTCCACCGTCATCATCGAGGGCGATACCCAGACCGCTCCCACCGTCGGCCTCAACATCCGCGGCGACTCCCACTTGCTCATCTGGGACATCGACAACAACATTCTCTACGAGTACTACCGCTGCTCGCGCCCCTCCGAAAATGCCGACGGCCGCTGGCACGCGGACTCGCAGTCTGTCTGGAATCTCAACACCAACTCCTTCCGCACCCTCGGCTGGACCAGCGCCGACGCCGCTGGCCTCCCCATCCTCCCCGGCCTCGCGCGCCCCGATGAAGGCCTCCCCGTTTCACAAGGCGGCGCAGGCATCATCACCCATCCCATCCGCTTCACGCTCCAGAACACCGTCATCCTCAACAAGTACATCTACCCCGCCTCGCACAACGCAAACCCCGGCAACACCAACGCCTCCATCCAACCCCCCATGGGCACGCGCTTCCGCCTCAAGTCCTCCGTGGACATCTCACTGCTCAACCCGCAATCCAAAGTCATCGCGCAGGCGATGAAAGACTACGGCCTCATCCTCGCCGACAACGGCAGCAACTTCTTCTTCACCGGCGCGAGCTTCTCCCCCAACACCAGCAACCAGTTCGCGCTCACCTGGAACGACAACGACATCCAGGACACTACCAGCGGCCTGAAATCCCTCCATTTCGCCGACTTCGAGGTCGTCGATCTCACGCCGCGCATCACCTCCCTCAGCACATCCTCCGCCGCGCCCGGCGCCACCATCACCATCACCGGCCAGAACTTCTCCGGCGCATCCGGCCGCCTGCAAACCCTCTTCGGCTCCACCCCATCCCCAACCACGACCTTCATCGACGACACGCATGTCTCAGCAGTCGTCCCATCCGGCACCGGCACCGTGAACATCCGCATCCAATCCGGCCAGACGCTCGCCGCAAACGCAAACAACATCACCTCCCCCATCTTCGGCTACGGCCTCTCCGCCATCGTCCCCGCCGCGAGTTTCACGTTCACCACCGCCACCACCGGCATCTGCTGCCGCGGCGCGACCTGCGCCATCATCCTCCAATCAAACTGCATCACCACGCCCCCCACCACCGCCGGCACGCTCTTCACCCCCGGCACGACCTGCAACGCCGTCGCGAATACTGCAACTCCCTGCTGCATCCCCAACTACAACAAGTCCGGCGGCATCACCATCCAGGACATCTTCGACTACCTCACCGACTGGTTCGCCCAGCGCCCCTACGGCGCCCTCGGTTCCACCGGCGAGCCGACACCCCCGCCCACGCTCACCGTGCAACACATCTTCGACTTCCTCGCGGCGTGGTTCGCGGGTGGGTGCTGAACCCACACGCCCGGGATGAGCGAGTCTTCGAGCGAATCCCGTGGATACCAAGCACCCGAGCCAACCAAGCCCATCCCACTCTGGAAACTCCGCGAATACACGATCACTTGATCGCAAGCGTTCGACCTCGCACGCCCGGCGTCTTCGCAAGTTTCTCGTCGTTGGTCAACAACTCGACGCCCAAGCTCACCGCGGACGCGGCAACAATCGCATCGGGCAACTTCAGGCGATGCGTCCGTCGCAGTTCGGTCGCGATCGCACGCACCGGCGCAGTCAACTCAACCAGCGCCATCGTGCCGATAAACTCACGAATAATCGCCTCCTCGCGCGGCGAAATGCCCGGACGCGACAGCAGTTCCATCTCGGTAATAACTGAAATGGCATACGCACCGGCGGGCAGCGGCTGCACCAGTCGCCCGCCAAGCAGGTAGATCGCGATGTTGGTATCAAGCAGGCCCGTCACGACCACTCGTCCCGCGAACGACGTTGATAGTCCATCGCATCCTCCGGCCACGCAACCTTACCGGCAAACCGATTCAGGTCCGCCGCACCCGAATCACCATTCCCATGACCGTTCGTGCCGTGCCCGTTGGTCACGCCCAGGAGTCGCTGAAGATCCAACTGATCCGCGATGACGCGCAGCACTCCCAACACCATCTCGCGCGGCACTCCATCAAACGTGGCGATGAACTCGTCCACCGTGCTGCCATGACTCAGATTTTCAAACAACGCTTTGACCGGAAGCCGCGTCCCGCGAAAGCACGGCTGTCCGCTGACCCGCTCCGGATCGACCCACACGAAGGGATACAAAGGATGGGATGGGTTGGTCAACTCCATACCCCATTATTGGCCATCATTGCCTTACGCGTCGCGCGATTCAGATACACTCCCCCCATGCTCGCCCGCCTCACCGGCACCCTCAACTCCCTCGCCGCCAACACCGCGCTCCTCACCCCGGATGGCGCGCCCGGCATCGCCTACGAACTCCTCCTCCCCGCCTACCTCGCCGAGCGCCTCAGCGCCACAAACGCCGCGCACTCCCGCGAGCTCATCACCCTCCACACC
>JBKJOD010000027.1:0-8439 GCA_046593245.1 Phycisphaerales bacterium | reverse complement strand
TGACCCACCGGCGGCCGCTACCGCAGCGGTGTACGAAGTGCGGCTACTCGATCGCCGGGCTTCCTCGCGATGCCCCCTGCCCCGAGTGCGGCACGGAGATTGTCATGCTCGACGCACCCCGGAACGCGAAGGGCACCGTACCCTGATTCCTCATGCCAGACTCGCCCAAGACCCTCTACCTCATCGACGGCTACGCCCAGTTCTTCCGGGCGTATCACGCCATCCGCACGCCCATGTCTTCGCCGGTCACCAAGGAGCCGACGAACATGTCCTTCGGCTTCATCGGCATGTTGCTCAAACTGCTGCGCGGCGAGGGGAACCTTGGCGGCAAGCCAGACTACGTTGCCGTCACCATTGATGTCTCCGATGATCGCGGCACGTTTCGCTCCGACCTATACCCGGATTACAAAGCGCACCGCGCGCCGCCGCCGGAAGACTTGTTCCCGCAGGTCAATCGCTGTCTGGACACCATGAAGAGCATGGGCATTCCGATCATCGGCGCGGCACGCTTTGAGGCCGACGATGTCATCGCCACGCTTGTGACATCGCTGCGAACCAGGCATCCTGATCTTCGTATTCGCATCATCAGCAAGGACAAGGACCTCAAGCAGCTCCTTGTGAACGACCACGTCACCTTGTACGACGTGCACACCGATCTGGAAATCTCAGCAAGCACGCTCAAAGAGGAGACCGGCCTCGCGCCCGCGCAGGTCATTGACTTCCTCGCCCTGATGGGCGACAACGCGGATAACGTGCCCGGTGTTGAGGGTGTCGGGCCCAAGACCGCCGCGCAGCTCATTGCCGAGTATGGCTCGCTGGATGGCGTGCTTGCCGAGGCCGCGAAGGAGAAGTCGAAGATCACGGGCAAGCGGCTGGAGAACATCCGCGCCGCGACGTCCAAGCTTCCGCTCTCACGAGAGCTAGTCACGCTCCGACACGATGTCCCGATTGCGCTCGATCTTTCCGCCGCCGATACCAAAGCGTTCAAGCTCGACGAGCTCATTCCGGTGCTGAAAACGCTCGGTTTCAACCGCTACCAGGACGAGGTGAAGGCATTGCTCGGCCAGCCCGTGGAGAAGCCCGCGCCCAAGCCGATCGAGCCAGTCGCGCCGCCGCGCTCGGCGCAGATGGGAGCGGGGGCGATCACGCCCGTGTCCGCTCCAACACCTCCGAAGCCCAAGAAGCCCGCGTCCGACTTCATGCCCGGCGGTCTCTTCGATCAACCCGCGGCGAGTTCGACCGGCGACGCGGCTCGCCCCGTCCTCATGCCGCAGTCCGGCGCGTATCGCTGCATCACCACCATGCAGCAACTCGCGGAGCTCTGCGCCGAACTTCGCGTGGCCCCGTGCATCGCGGTGGATACAGAGACGATGGGCCTTTCGCCGCTCATCGACCGGCTCGTGGGCGTGTGTCTCTCAACCAAGATCGGCACCGGCGTGTACATCCCGGTGCGTTCGCCGAACCCGAAGGAGCATCTTGACGAAGCCACCGTGGTCGCGGCGCTCAAGCCGATCCTCGAAGACCCGTTGATCCCCAAGTGCGGCCACAATCTCAAGTTCGACATGCTCGTGCTCCGCCGCGCCGGCATCCATCTCGGCGGCTTCTTCGCCCCCGCTCCATCGGACTCCCCTACTTCGTCACTCCGTCACTCATCTAATTCATCACTTCTCCACGCCACCACCTTTGACTCCATGGTCGCGTCCTTCCTGATCGACGCTGATCGCTCCTCGCACGGGTTGGACTCACTCGCCCTCGCGCTGCTGAATCGCACCAACATCTCCATCAAGGACCTCATCGGCACCGGCAAGGAACAACGCACCTTCGACACCGTGCCGCTGGAGCAGGCGACGCAATATGCCGCGGAGGATGCAGATGTCGCGCTGCAACTCCGCGAGCAGATGCTGCCGCAGTTGCATTCGATGGGCCTCATGCCGCTGTTCACGCAGGTGGAGATGCCGCTGGTCGAAGTGCTCGCGGAACTGGAATGGAACGGCATCCGTGTCGATCCCGCGGAACTCGACCGCCAGCGGCAACGCTTGCAGAAACGCATCGACGAGCTCCGCTCGCAGATCGTGAACTACGCCGAGGACACGCTGCATCGCCCCTTCAACCCCGATTCCCCCAAGCAGCTCGCGGCGATTCTCTTCAACAAAGCGAACGCCACCGACGAGCAGGGCGGCCCGGGCTTCGGCTTGAAGCCGATCAAGAAGAACAAGACCGGCTACTCCACCGATGCCGAGGTGCTGGAGAAACTCGCCGACGATCCCTCGATCGAGAACCCGATCCCCAAGCTCATCGTCGAGCATCGCGAGCTCTCCAAGCTCGTGAACACGTATCTGGAAGCCCTCGCCGAGGCGATCTATCCAGCGGGCGTGCAGGGCGCGCACCGCATTCACTCTTCTTTCAGCCAGACCGTGGCCGTCACCGGCCGCCTCGCATCGTCGGACCCCAATCTCCAGAACATCCCGATCCGCACCGATGTCGGCCGGGAGATTCGCCGCGCGTTCATCGCGAGCGAGGGGAACGTGCTCATCAGCGCGGACTACTCGCAGATCGAGCTTCGCCTGCTCGCCCATCTCTCGCGCGATGCGGCCCTCATCAAGGCCTTTCACGAGGGCCAGGACATCCACACCGCCGTCGCGGCGCAGATTCACAATGTCAAGATCGACCAGGTGACGCGCGAGCAGCGCAACGGCGCGAAGATGGTCAACTTCGGCATCGTCTACGGCGTCACGCCCTTTGGCCTGGGCCGCCGGCTCGGCGTCAGCAACTCCGCCGCCGAGGAGATCATCACCGGCTACAAACGCCGCTTTCCCGGCATCACCACCTTTCTGCAGGAGTGCGTGGAGCAGGCCAAGCGCCACGGCTATGTGCAGACGATGCTCGGCCGTCGCCGCCCGATTCCCGAGATCGAGTCGCCCATCCCGGCTCGCCGCGCCTTCGCGGAACGCACCGCGATCAACTCCGTGGTGCAGGGCTCCGCGGCGGACCTGATCAAGCTCGCGATGGTGGATGTCTACGCCGCGCTGCCCATCACCGCGTCGCTCGCTTCCGCCAAGTTGCTGCTGCAAATCCACGATGAACTGGTCTTCGAGTGCGCCGCCGGCGACGCCCCGTCCGCCGCCGCGACGATCGCGAGCATCATGGAGAACGCGATGTCCCTCACGGTGCCGCTGAAGGTCGATGCGCGCTGGGCAACGAACTGGTACGAGGGGAAATAGCCCGCCGCGAGGTGGTGCGAGATGGTGGCATACCCACCGTACACGACTAGGGCGGAGGTGGTGGAACGGTCGGCGTGAATGGCGGATCAGCATCAAACGAGACATCGTCCGGCATCGGCGCGGTCGTCGGATTGGTGTGCTTCGGACCGCTGCCTTTGGGTCGAGCGCCGTGGTGGAAGTAGCCAAACACCAAGTCGGTGCCGCAGTCGGCCCATTCGACATGAGAGTCCGGATACTCCGGGTTCGGCTTCCGAAGACCGACGAGCATCTCGTCGCGTTTAGCTTCATCAATGATTCGGCCCGGTGGCGGCTGAACATCCCACCGCCCTTCGGAGCCGTTCGGCCCGTACATCTCCACGTACATCCGCTTCCATGGTGAGGGCATTGGGGGCATCGCCTTTCAGAACGACATGCTGCGAGATATGGCGACGGTATGCCTCCGGCGAGCGGGCTTGTCTCTCGTGGCACTTCCTTCTGCGTTGAGCAGGGAGTGCAGGAGTGGAAGGGCGATAGGCACCCGTTTGCTCTGAGCGGCAAGATCGTAACACGTCTGGGAGAAGTGAACTTCGGGCCGCCCGGCGCGAGCGGGGGTGATGTTTGGCGGGAGTGAGTGCGGGATCGGGTGAGGGAGGAATGATGTCGGGTGTGGTTGGGATGTCGGATGCGAAGATGGGTGGTTCGGGTGGCGCAGGGAACAAAGATGGATCGGATGCGGCTGATGGAACAGATGGGGACTGAGCGGGCATCGTGGGTGTGTGGTTGGCGGCGGACTCGGGTTCCTTGATTGCGGCATCGCTCTCTTCGCGTTGTTCGCGTTTTTCATCAATCTCGATTTCATCGTCAAGAGCGCACGGGTCGGGGGCGTTGAAGATGGCGACGGCGCAGCGGCGTTTTTCGCCGGGGGATTCGGCTTGGTTGAGCGCTTCGACGAGTGCGCGGAGGGAATCGAGGCGGGCGCGGGCGAGTTCGGCGGCGTAGGGGGACATGGGGGGCTCCACAAAGTACATGGCACAGGGCCACAGGGCACATTCGGAAAAAGCACCATCTCTACCCATGGGCCGAGATGCAGATTTGCGCGCGCAAATGCGTATCGCGCTTTCGGGAAAGTGGACGTAAGTGCTTGTCAGGACTGGTTGAAAAAAATCTGACAAAATTGGAGATTCGGGTTTTTGGATGTGCGGCTTTGCGCGCGCAAAGCCGCACAAACTCCCTGAAAATGGGTGCGCGATTTGCGGGGGCGATAGATGTCCGATACCAACGTCGCGCATCACCGACGCCGCGATCAGGAGCATCGCGAAGTCGGTGGCACGTTCGTGTTTGCTGATGGGGAAAGACCGGGCCACCCGCCGTTGTGTGACTGGGGTGTGCATCAGTGGCGGGCGAGCCGCCCAGGAGTGGTGCCACCGGCCGAAGAGGGGTGAGGAAATGCCGTACACTATGGCATCATGCCATACCTTCCGCACAAATTGGTCGCGCTTGTTGCGTTTGGGCTCATAGGGATTCTTGGCGCTTCGCTGACACTGGTGCGTGGCCCGCTTGTACTGGGGACGGACCAGTTTGTCGCGGGGATGAGAGGCATCGAACGGGAACGTTTAGAGCGGGACGTTTTAGGGGCCCGGGGTACTTTGGCTAACTTTCGGAGCGAAGACGCCGCGACCAAGTTGAAAGACGCTGATCGAATGAGAACGGAGAGGGTCAAGGAACTCGATCGCCTTGACCAGGCGGACGCAGCCGTGGCGATTCGCACAGAAGCGGTCCTCCTTGGTTTTGTCGCCTTGGCGTCGGGGGTTGCTGCCGTACTCATTTGCTGGTCCGACGCTCGACGCCGCACCAAATAGGCTGCACCGCGAGCCAAGCCCTCCATCCCCCGCGAGACCGGACCCCCGTCACTTCGCCCGCACGGAATTGTACTCTGGAGCCGCGCCGCACGGGCCGCGAGCCGTGCGACCTTTCCGCGATCAACAGGTATCATCCCGAATGCCGGCTCACATCGGGGTGCACCCACACGGAATCTTCGTCCTGTGCGTTGAGGCCGGGGCGGTGGTGCTGTGGTATGCAATATTCGCAGTGCTGACCCACCGATATCGCGGCGACGGGTTCGGTCGTAAGAAAAACATCCACACCACCAGATCTTTCGCGTTCGAGACTATTGGGTGGGCCGGTGCGCCCGTCCTGCTCAGCGTCATCATCGCTCTGGATTGGTGGTGGAGGCGTCACTAGCAAGGCCCCAACCGCGCGTTCGTACGCCCCCGTGCTCAGACCCCCTCACCCCGCCCGGACGGAATTGTATTTTGGAGCCACGCCGCATGTGCCGTGCCGGAGCCGCGCGGCCCTCCCGCGCTCAACCGTCCTCTCAGAGTCCGTCCGTGCGGGGTGAGGGGGTGGAGTGCGGAAAAGGTCTAGCCGAATTTCCGTTCATTGATCTGTCCGCAGTAGTGCATGTGGGCGTTCTTCTTCTCGCCTCGCAATCGAGAAGCCGACTGAAGCGCCTGCGCCCCGAGAGTAATTGCCCATTCAGAGATCAGGCTGCAATCCGCTTTCGAGACATCAAATTTTGCGGCATGAACCAAGTTAGACCTTGCCTCATAGAGCCGCTTTGCCTCCCTGTGGATGTATACGCGAGCGTCTTTGTCTATGCCAATGGTCAAAGCAAGCCGGTCGGCAAGCTTCTCGGTAGTTGACGTATCGCCATCGTGAACGAGGAGTCGCTCAATCGCAATGAAATAGTGCAGAAAGACTTGGTCAACCGTCGGCATCATCCATGCCCGCCCCATTGCCTGAAGAGCCTGGACGATGGCGCTATCAAGACTGCTGCGTTCCCCTGCCTTCATCGCCAAGATGGATACCGCTTCCGAGAATCCCATTGATTTCAGATGGTCGAGCCTTTCGGAGCTCAAGTGGAACGGCTGAATCCCCAGATTCCTGAGCGAGATGTCTACGAGTTCGAGTGGCGATCCCTTTGAACTTGCAACTGCGGCCATGGCGGCGCGCCCCTCGGGCACGAGGCTGAATCCGATTCGGTCCGATGGATCGTGGAAGCACCTCATGAATGCTCGCAGTGTGTTGATGCCATTTGAAGCGGTCCACATAGCCCGCTCGAACAGCGCCTCCGAATGGCATCGAACCTTCACGGCCGCTACCACGGGCGTGTCCCCCAACATGGCCTTGTACGCACTTGTGTCTTGGGGCTTGGCCGGTTCTGCAGATTCTGCAGCACCCGGGGGTGGTGGTGCGTTGGCGAGCGCCTGCCATATCTCGTCTACGGCGTCCTTGCGAACCAGTTTACAACACCCAAGATCAACTTCACCGTCCACGAGGAGGTTGGGTACTCCGAGATAGCTGGTCCACTCGTGTACTGCTTCACGGAGAGGCTTGAGTATTCTAAAACGGACAACGTCTTCAACAGGCTCGCCCGGTAGTTTGGCCGCCGTCGACTGGAGCAGTTTGCAAACGGCTGACCTTACTCCGCTTTCACCAACTTCTTCAGCGATCAATGCGTCGGAGCACGCCTCGGACGCGAATGCAGCCAGCGCGCTAATACCCTGATCCCAAATGAAGACAGTTGCTCCGCTGCCAGGCACCATTATGTGCTTCGTCGGTGCTTCCCCGGGACGTTGCGTCGTGACCTGTGCGTCGTCGCCCGGCAGAAAATGAAATTGGCGTGCCCCCGGAGGCGGCTGAGGCCCAGCGTGCTCAAAGATCAGTCTTAGGGAATCTGCCAGTTTGGCTTTGTCGTAGCCCATCTTCGGGCGTTCCTACATGAAGTGCGTCACACGTTCTCACAGATTCCCGCGCTTCTCCTGCTCAAGCTCCAGCGCCTCAAACAGCGCCTTGAAGTTGCCCTTGCCGAAGGCCTGCGAGCCGCGGCGGCAGATGATCTCGAAGAAGAGGGTTGGGCGGTCTTGCAGGGGCTTGGTGAAGAGTTGGAGGAGGTAGCCCTCATCGTCGGCGTCCACGAGGATGCCAAGCTCGCGGACCTTCTGGTGGTCTTCCTTCACGCTCTTGCCGATCGAGGCGAGCAGGGGCTCGACGCGCTTCCAGCATTGCTCGTAGTAGGAATCCGGGATGGAGAGGAAATCCACGCCGCGGCTGCGGAGGGCGGCGATCGAGTGCAGCTCATCATCCGTGCGGAGCGCGAGGTGCTGCACGCCGGGGGTGTTGTTGTGCCAGTCGAGATATTCCTGCACCTGGGATTTCTTCTTGCCGGGCGCGGGCTCGTTGATGGGCATCTTGATGAGTCCCTGGCCGCTGGCCATGACCTTGGACATCAGCGCGGAGTAGTCGGTGGCGATGTCCTTGTCATCGAAGGACATGAACATCTTGAAGCCCAGGACATCCTCGTAGAACTTCACCCAGTGGTTCATCTTCCCCATCTCGACGTTGCCCACGAGGTGGTCGGTGTACTTCAGCCCCGCCGGGTTCTTGGCGTTGTACTCGTTCAGGTTCTTGAAGAGCTTGGTCTGCTGGAAGCCGGGCATGAAGCGGCCGGTGCCCGTGCCGTGGGCCTGCTTAATCGTTGGCAGCGCGTACGTGCCGCCGTCCGTCGGCCGCTGCACGAAGGAGTGGATCACCTCGCCATACGTCTTAATCGCGGCGGTGATGACGGTGCCGTGCTTGTCGGTGTGCTCCGTCGGGTCCTGAGCGGACGTGCCGCCGTTCTTGATCGCCTGCGCCCACGCGGCCCGGGCATCATGCACCGTGAACGACACGTCCTTTACGCCGTCGCCATACAGCGCGACGTGGCGGGAGGCGAGATGGTCCTTGGTCAGGCCGCTGGTGAGGACGAATCGGATGTTCCCCTGCGTGAGGTAGTAGTGGGCCGCCTCCCGCGAGCCGGTGGTCTGGTCGCTCACCTGCTCGCAGGTGAAGCCGAAGCAGTGGCAATAGAAGTACGCCGCCTGCTTTGCGTTGCCGACGTAGAAGCGGACGTGGTCGACGTCGATGAGGGTGAGTGGGTCGGTGATGGGGGAGGCGATCGGGGAGGGATGGGAGGTGATGGTGGCCATGCGGGGGCTCCGGAGGAGGCGAGATGAGGGGTGGAGGAGGGGAGGGGTAGAGGAGTGAAGGAGGGAGGTAGTGGGCGATTCTAGAAGGGTTTGGGTCGGGGAGGCCGCCCGGCGCGGCAGTTCCAACACAACCCCCGGCCTTTGCTTTCACCCCCTCACCCCTCTCCTCTACCCCTCTTTTCCTCTACTCCTCCCCCCCCCCCCCCCCCCCC
>JBKJOD010000413.1:0-13120 GCA_046593245.1 Phycisphaerales bacterium | reverse complement strand
TTTGGCATCCTTGAACACGAGGCGAGGATAGCTCCGTACGAGCCCGCCGCGCAAGCGGAGGGGGTGCTTCGTGGCGAAAAAGCGATCATCATCAGTTTGCCCGGCGGGCTCGTAGCGGGCTCATGTCGCGCCGCTCTCGTTGAACTTTACGGCCTGCTTAACGAACGCGATGAGTTGTTTTTCGGGAATCGGTGCATCCAGCGCGAGCTTGGCGTGCCGCATGTTTTCGCCGGTGCCGGTGAGCATACTGGTGGGGTCCGACAGCCCCGTTCCGGATTCGTAGAAGCCGAGGGTGACATACTTCGCTTGCGAGCGGATGTAGCAGAGCATGCCGTGATATTCGTACACCGGCATGCCCCACTTGATGGCGTGGGTGGCTTTCGGCGCGGCCTTGGTTACCAGTGCGTGCAGCTTCTCCGCGATGCCGCGCTGCAGCTGGGGGAGCGTGGCAAAGTGGATGCCGACGGCCGCGCCGAGGTCGGCGCGCTTGGCGGCCATGGTGGGCTTCTTCGCGGGAGTTGCAGCTGGCGTGGATTTGCTCGCGGACTTGAGTGTTTTCTTCGTCGGCTTCTTCTTGGCCATGTTCACCACCTTCATATGTTCCTTGAATGATCGCGATGTTATTCGCGCGCTGCGGAGTGCCGCAGCGCTCGCTCGAACTCCTGCACTGCCGTGCTGGGCACACGGTCTCGGCGGCGCACGATCGCCAGTTTGCGCCCGATGCCACCATCGCGGCAGATCAGCCCCTCGCCATCTTTGAGCGCAAAGCGGGAGACGAAACCGACGCCGATGCCCGCCGCGACCATCTGCTTGATTGATTCGATCGAGCGGAGTTCCATGACGACTTTGAGCGCAACGCCATGCTTGAGCGCGGCCTGATCCACGATCTCGCGCACGGCGGTGCCCGCCTCGAAGGCGACCACGGATTCGCTCGCGAGGTCTTTCCAGCGAAAGCCGTCCGCATTCTTCGTCTTGGTATTAGGTACCGACGCGCTCCGGGTGGCCTGCTTCCCGTCGCCACGCGGAGCGTGGCGGTACCCAGGAGGCACGATCAGCCGCAACTCATCTTCGACCAGCGGAATCGTCAGCAGTTCTTCCGCCGCGTTCTCGCTCATGGGGAGCGTAACGATTCCCAGATCAAGCTCGCCGCTGAGCACCGCCGCGGCGACGGCGTTGCTGCCCGCCTCACGCACATAAAACCGAAGCCCCGGGTGCTTTCGGCGCACCGCGCTCACCACAGGCGGGAGCAGATACGTCGTCGCCGTCGCGCCGCCGCCGACGCGGATGGAGCCGCGTTCCAGCCCAACCAGTTCGCGGACGGCCTGCACGCCCGCGTCGGCGCGGCGCAGCGCATCCTCCGCGTGTTGCAGAAAGATGCGCCCGGCCTCGGTGAGTTCCACGCCGCGCCCGGTGCGGTGGAGGAGTTCCGCGCCCACCTCGCCCTCGAGTTTCTTGAGCATCGCTGAGAGCGCGGGCTGTGAGACACCCAGCGCCCGCGCGGCCCGTGTCATGTGGCCATGCTGGGCGATGGCTCGGAAGTAGCGGAGGGGGGTGAGTTCCATGAGTACGGCTATCGAGGCATCTCTCAGTTCACGATGCAACTGGAGACGCAACTGGGCGGTGGCTCTCGCGGTGTGCATTGGCGTAAGCAAAAAACTCTGCGGCCTGGTGCTCAGAATCGAAGGCCCTGAGAGGAACGAGTATCACGCGGTTCTCGATCGTGATGAGAAAGACAGCCGAGCTCGTTTTCTGAACAGACTTGATGGCTTGCCACGAGTGTACGCCTCGGAAGATTTCAGAACTTGTGAAAACTCCCTCCTCACGCAGTTCAACGTGTCGACGACCTAGAACCCACTGAATCCGAGTTTGCTTGATCAGTTTATCTCGTAGTCGTCTCCGAGCTTGTCCGGGCCAGTGTGCCGCGACAGCAATCGCGGTCGCGACGACACCTCCAAGGATTGTGCAAGCCCACACCATTGGGTCGTCGTATCCTCGAACCCATGTGGGAATGCCTGTAAGAGTGAGCGCACCAATGACCGCGATGCCGACGACGGCGATTATTTCAGACTGCAGTTTGAATGCGAGAGCACTCTGCGTCTCTGGCCAAGTGAGTTGAAAATCGACTGCATCTGTGGTGTCGGCAACGCTCAGGTCGAAGTCAAGTGCTGAAGTTGCTGACGCATTGGTCGGAACGTCGGTCATTTGGATTCGATCCCTTTGACTGGGCATTCGGACAGAGCCGGTGGACGCATTGGCGCAAGTTCTTACGCCACGCCAATCGCCGCCGCGTCCCGATCGCTCAGCACGCCGCCGTCGGACCGCTTCTTCACCGTGCCATCGCGCTTCCATGATCGCTCGCAGCGCGGTTCATTGCGAAGATCGGTGATGCGTGGCTCCGTGGCCGTCTTGTCCAGCGTCACGCGGCTGACGCCAAGCAGATCGGCGAGGTCGGTGGCGTCAAAGCGCGCGAGCGTGCCGTCGGCATCTGGCAGAACAACGCCCGCATCCAGCGGGTTGTCCACGCCGAGGGATTGCTTGGCCTGCTCGATCGCCTTGGTTGCGGCCTCGACGCACTTCATGACAGTCGCCCAACCGGGTTCGGGCGCGATGGGGTAGGAGTTGATGAAAGTTTCCGTGTGGATGGTTGTTTCGGCATCCTTCGGATCCTTCTTGTGCAGAGCGCGATACGCCTCATCGGCGGTGTGGCACATCGCGGGCGCAAGCAGCCGGCAGAGCCCATCCGTGAGTTGCCAGAGCGTCTGCTGCGTGCGGCGGCGGCGCGGCGAATCGGGCTTGTCGCAGTAGAGGCGATCCTTCACGGCCGCCAGATACACGCTGCTGAGGGTGGCGTTGCAGAAGTTGTAGAGCAGCTCGTACGCGGTGCGGAAGTCGTAGCGGTCGTACGCGGCGAGCACTTCCTTCGCGAGTGTGTTGTACTCACCGAGGATCCAGGCATCCAGGGATGTGGGATGTGGGATGTTGGATGTTGGATGGGAAGCGGCGGAGTAATCGTCGAGATTGCTGAGCATGAAGCGCAGCGTGTTGCGGACCTTGCGATAGCTCTCGCCCGCGAGGGCGAAGAAATCCATGTCCACCTTGACATCGTTCTCGTACGAGAGCGAGCAGACCCACCAGCGGCAGACATCGGCCCCGTGGTCTTTGAGCAGTTCCTCCACCTTGATGTCGTTGCCGAGGGACTTACTCATCTTCTTGCCGTGCTTGTCCACCATGAAGCCGTGGGTGAGCAAGGTGCGGAACGGGGGCTGGCCCGTTGCGCCAAGCGCGGGGAGGAGCGAGAGCTGGAACCAGCCGCGGTGCTGATCGGAGCCCTCAAGGTAGAGATCAACGGGATAGCCCAGGCCGCGCTCGCGCATACAGGAGTTCCAGCTCGAGCCGGATTCGAACCAGACGTCGAGGATGTCGTTGCCCTTCTTGAGCGTTGCGAACTGGTCTTTGTGAACGGCGCGGGCCATTGGGTCCGCATCCGTCGCAGGGTCGTAGTACTTCAGCAACTCTTCGGGCGATGCTTGGAACCATGCATCAGAGCCCTTCTCCCGCACGACCTTCGCCACGGCACGCACGCTCGCGGCGGTCATCAGCACGCCACCGTGGGGCGTGAAGAACGTCGGGATGGGTAGACCCCAGGCGCGCTGGCGCGAGATGCACCAATCGGGGCGGGACTCCAACATGCCGCGCATGCGGTTGCGGCCCCATTCGGGAACAAAGTTGACGTGCTGGGTGGTCCGGCTCTCCGAGCCGGACGAAGTGCTGTGGTGATTGGGCGTCCGGCTCGGAGAGCCGGACCCACCCTGACCCGGCTCAACCTCAACCGCCGCGAGGCCCATCTGCCGCAGATTGACGCTCGGACGCGCGGCGGGTCCGCGATACGCGGTGTGGTGTGAACCCTCCACGCTCACGAACCACTGCTCGGTGCAGCGGAAGATGACGGGCGTCTTGGAGCGCCAGTCGTGCGGATAGCTGTGCGTGAACTTGTGGTCAAAGAAGAGATGGCCGGAGTTTCGGAGCCACTCGGTGACCTTGGCGTTGGCATCCCAGACACTGACACCTTTGAGCCAGTCCGGCGCGGTGTCGTCGTAGGTGCCGTCGTTCTTGACGGGGCTGTAGACGGGAAGTCCCTCACGCAGGCCCGTTGCGTAGTCCTCCTGACCATGGCCGGGGGCGGTGTGGACCAGGCCGGTGCCGTCCTCCGTGGTGACGTATTCGGCCGGGACGATGGACCAGAGTTTCTGCTGATCGCACTTGCGGCCAAGTCCGCAGGCGGGCGGATTGGCTACGAAAGGATGCTTGTAGCGCAGCCCGACGAGTTTGTCGCCGGTGGTGGTCGCGAGCACCACGACGCGCTCGGCCTTGGCCATCTTCGTCACCTTCTCGACGAGCGAGCTGGCGAGCACGCACGCGTTGCCATCCACCCACACGAGTGAATACTCGGTGCGCGGATGGATCGCCACGCCGACGTTCGCGGGGAGCGTCCAGGGCGTTGTGGTCCAGATCATGAAGCTCGGGCGAGCATTGGGACGCTTGCCCGGATGCACCGCGGGGCCGCCGTTTTCCGATCCTTCGGTGTCCTCTTCGTCCTCATCGACATCATCCGCGCTCTGCTCGGCGAGGCCGAACGCGCCGTACACGGCGTCCGCGTTCTCGGCCTCGAAGTCCACGTAGACAGAGAGGTCCTCACGGTCCTGATATTCCAGCTCCGCTTCCGCCAGTGCGGTTTCATTTGCGATCGACCAGTGCACCGGCTTGAGTGCGCGATACACCAGACCTTGCTCGATCAGATCGGCGAGGACTTCCATCGTCGCGCCCTCGAACGATGGTGCCATTGTCAGGTACGGATGCGCATAGTCCGCGAGTGTGAGCAGGCGTTCCATCTGCCCCGCTTGCAGCTTGACATACTTCTCCGCGTACTTCTGGCACTCGCGGCGGACAGCCATCTTTCTCTGGTCGTCCGGCAGCGCAGCGACCTTTGCCATCTTGCCGCCCTCGACGAGTTCCTGCATCACCTTGTGCTCGATCGGCAGACCGTGGCAGTCCCAGCCGGGGACGTATGCGCAGTCCAGGCCGCGCATGGTCTTGGTGCGCACCACCAGATCCTTGAGCGTCTTGTTCATCAAGTGGCCCATGTGGATGTTGCCGTTCGCGTACGGCGGGCCATCGTGGAAGGTGAACTTCGGGCTGCTTGCAAGTTTCGCACGCAGCGTCTCGTACAGCCCCTTGCCGCCCAGTGCGCTCCATCGCTTCACGCTGGCGGGCTCGTTCTGCACCAGGTTCGCCTTCATCGGGAAGGTGGTCTTGGGTAGGTTGAGCGTGTCCTTGTAGGACTTGGTGGCGGACGCGTCGCCATTCGCCGCAGGTGCGGAGGAGCCATGAGGAGTGGAGGTCGGGGTGGTGGGGGGTGTCGGATGCGAAGACATGGGAACTCGCTTGTGATTCGCGCGGCCGGTGGCCGCGGGTGTGGGTCAGGTTTGGGTTGGGATCGTATCGACGCCCGGGAATCGGGCGTATGCACAGAGAAACCGCGAACACGCGGCCCGAGCAACAGCCCCGCAAGGAAACTCCGGCGATGGATCGACTGAGATGCTGTGTTCAGCGCGACCGACAGACCGCCAAGCCCTCAGCGGGGCGTGCTAATTCGAGCGGCGATTTGTATTCGGGTCTGGCGCATGTGGAAAACAGTGTTTCGGACGTGAAACCGTATATCGCCGCTGGGTTCGGTCAACTTGATGAATGGCAAGGAAAGCGGCATGGGCCGCATCATTTATGGTCGAAGATCGTCTGCGTCCGCACCACCAGCCCGGTCCCTGCTAGGAGATGGAAGCTGGAACAATGCACTTCCTTGGAAAGTTGCTGTAAGTCGAGTACCGACAGGCACTTGCGTCCATCGCCATCGAGGAACTTGTAGGTCAGCGACTGGGTTTCCTTGGCGTAGTCCAGCATGTCTTCATAAGTAGACTTGTACAGGTTGTCGCTCAGCGTTTCAGTCTGCACGGCCGTGCAATACCCGACTTTTTCCGCGGTGAACTGCTTCTCAAACTCATGCTCGCCCGCACAGGGGAAGCCCGTGATGGCTCCTTCCACGGGGAGATTGTCCTCGTGATCCACCAGCAGTTCTGAGAGTGTCAGGTCATGGTGGCGAAAGCGCAGCACATGCCCCCCTGGCATGATCCATGCTTCCAGCTCGTACGCGCCGTGGTTGATCGCCTTGCGACCCTTGAGCGGAAACGGGTCCGGATGGAGGGGGCGGCGATACAGATACATTTGGAGCGACTGACTGGCGGCCGAGCCGCGGGAGGTCGAGTTCATCGCGATGTGCTTTCAGATGTCATGGCCCGCAACAGCCGGGCGGAGGAATCAACGAGAAGTTGGGAGACGCACCCTTCGAGAAGAGCTGTGGCGTGGTTCCCGGGGCGGAGTTTTGTGCAAAGGACTCTTTACAAACCGATTCAGCAAGCATTGAACACACTCTGTACGCTACTCGCAAGCAAAAACTCAGCAGACATTCGTACAATTCGTTCGATATTGGTGAGTTCTACCCACAACAGGTAGTGCAAACGAGGTATTCCACCTGATGCCGGCGGCCGAAACCAACAGCAAGCGACTCGAAGCGACAGCAATGACGCCCAAAGGACGTCTCGGATCCGGGCTCGTGGAGCGGGTGCGTGTCGCCTTTGGCGGACGCGATCTGCGCGCGGAGGTCGCGGGGTATCGGCTGGCGTTGCAAGATGCGGGGCCGTCGCAAGTTGGTGTAATTGTGGATCGGCTCCTCGAACTCGTGGATACTGAAGCCGGACCGGATGCGCTCGCGCTCATCGCGGGCGTCTTCGACCGGCTGGAACCCGCCAAGCGCGAGCGGGCACTGCTGAATGGGCATGGCTCGTGGGGCAAAGCGTGCGGCGCGGCGGCGATTGACGTGAGCGCGGACTCGCGACTCTCGGCTGCGACACTCATTGGCCGCATCTGCGAGCGCGATACCTTCGGACTGCTGCGAGAACTGCTGGCGGATCAGGATGAGCGCGTCGCCGAGCGGGCCGCGACCTCGATGATCGCAATCGCCGATCGGAGCACGCAGACGCCCGCGCTGGATTCTGAAACGCTCGCGGCCGTGGAACGCACGGTGGTGCGGAGCGTCGGCGAGTTTGATCGGCACCGCCGGCGCGAGGCGATCGGTGCGCTGCTGGCGATCTGCTCATCACCCGCCGCGATTCGGGCCGCCGGCATGGAGCTCAAGGGTTGGCTGGCGGATAAAGAGCATCCCGCGCACATGATCCTGCGCGGCATGTTGCGGCGCGGCGACGGGCTGGCCTCGCGCGAGTCCGCGTGGCTCTGGCTTGGGCGTGCGGAGCATCGCGCCGGATGCGTGGAACGGTTGTCCGCACCGTGCGACACCAACGGCCACGAGCGCGTGCTGGTGCGCGGCCACCTGCTGCACAATCCCGCACGGCGTGCCGCGCTCGCGGGCGCGGCGGAGCGCGAACGCAAACGCCGCACTGGCGGGCTGACGCTGGACCCTGAGACCGTGAGCGCGATCTCCGCGCCGGCCCAGGCCCACGCCGCCGCGTGGATCTCGTGCGTTGAGAGTGTGCGCGGCCCGGATGCCCTCGAAACGCTGCTCACCGCGCCGACCGACCTTGCCCGCTTCAACGCTCTGCGCGAGGCGAGTCGCGTCGGCGGCTCCGATCTTCCGCTGGATTTCTGCTTCGATGCGCACCCCCGGCTGGCTCGCTCCGCAGCGCTCGCGGTCGGAACCCGCGCTGCCCGAACGTCTCTGGGTGTCGATCGCGTTCGGCGCACCTTGAACGGGCTGGAGTTTGCAAGCACAGGCACCACCCGCGAGACCGCCGCCGCGCTTGCCGCCGCCGTTGACCCGCTCGCGGATCGCTCCGCCGGAATCGCCACCGCGTGGAAGATGCTGCGGGCCAACCGCGCGGGCGTCGTGGCCACACTGCAATCCCACGTTCGATCCGGTCGAAGTCAGGCGGTGCGAGCCATTCAGCTCGCGTCTCGACTCGGGCTCGGCGTGGAACTGGAGCTCGAGCTGCTCTCGATCATCGCCGTCTCGACGCACGCGGGGAGCGATGTGTCCAGCGAGGAACGCAGAGACATTTTGCACGCCGCGGCCGCCGCAGTGAGGGCGCTGGCCGATCTTCCCTCGCCCGCGGCCCAGCACGCGGTGCATAAGTGTTTGCGCCATCCGGACGATCGCGTGCGAGCCAACGCAATCGACGCCATGACGCGAGCAGCCAGGCGCGCGGGCTCAATCGGCCGCGCCGAATCGCTGCTCGCCCATGCCGCGATCGAGTTTAAGGATGATCCGAACCATCGCGTGCGCGCCGGTGCCGCGCGGGCACGCCTGCTCGGCAGCGATGGGCGAAACGCCTCGCAAGTGGATGATGCGATCATGCCGTTGCTCACCGACGGCCGCCCGATGCACCGTGTCTCCGGCCTCTGGCTCGCGGAACGTGTGGCGGGTCTCACTCCAATCGCTTCGGCACACTCCGTCGGGGGTTTTACCGCCGCGATCGCGGGTCTGGTCCGCACTGACCCCGTCCCCGAAGTGAAGATTCGTGCCCGCCTTACCGCGGCCCGATTGCTCTCAGCGATGCACTCCGGCCCCGCAACGCCATCGGAAGCGGCCTGACCGCCGCCGAACCGTCGGACGGTGAACAATCTCCTGCCGAGGATCGCATGGGAGGGCCGCCCTTCGCGCGATTATCTCTGCATGGAGATTTGTATGACGACGATGTGGAATCGGGTACGGGGGCTGGGCGTGGGAGTTTTTCTGGCGATGGCCGCGGGCGGGCTGTCGTCGCGTGCACTGCTCGCGCAGGAGCAATCTGCGCCGCCGGTCGCCGCCGCCATTCAGAAATCCGACTCCCGCTACATCCGCACCATCGACGACAATGAGAACAAGCGGATCGTGATGCAGTCCGCCTGCCGGACGTTCGTGAAGGAGGACAAAGGTGGCCAGCAGATCGGCCCGTCCGTCACCATGTGCGCCGCCGTCCACATCGGCGACAAGCCGTTCTACAAGAATCTGCAGTCGTTGCTCGACTCCAAGGATGTCGTGCTCTTCGAGAGCGTGAAGCCCGCCGGCACGGGGCGCTCCGAGCACGATGTCGCGCTGGAAGGCAAGGAAGCCGACGAGCAGAAAGCCAAGACCACCAAGCTCCGGATCCGCGTGCTGGGCATCGCGGCGACCGCGCAGAAAGCCAAGAAGGGCGCGTACCCCGCGACCATCGAGGCGCTGATTGAAGGCCTGAACCCCAAAATGCGTCCATATGTCGAGGGTGTGACGACCGACGCGTGGGGCCACCCGCTTACATACAAAGTTGTTGAGGAAGTTGAGCCACCAGCACCCGTTGCTGAAGACGCAAAGCCAGACGCTGAGCCAGCGAAGCCCACAGCGCGAACGACCATCGAGATCATGTCTCTCGGCTCCGACAACGCCCCCGGTGGCGACGGCGCGGCCGCCGACCTCAAGCTCTCGGATCAGAAGCCCATCAAGCAGGCGGAGATTCCCCGCGTGGAGACCAAGGGCCTGCAATCGCAGATGGCTGAGGGGCTCGGCCTCGTTTTCCAGCTTGACGAGATGGTTCACGATCACGCCAACTGGCGGAACAGCGATCTCTCCATCGATCAAGTCCAGACCCGCATCGCCGGCGCGGGCGGGGATGCCAACGAGCTTTTCTCCACGCTCGACGGCTCGTCCTTCGGTGCCGGGTTCGCCAAGCTGCTCTTCGGCATTATGAAAATGATGCCCGGCATTCAGGTGATCGGCAAGGTTGCGATGATGGAGATGCTCGGGCGTGCGGATGAGCTGCTGGAGTCGGTGCCGCAGATGCAGCAGATGATGGATGTGATCATCAAGGACCGCAACGAGGTCGTCATGGGCGATCTGTCGCGGATCGTCGAGACCGAGAAGAGCATCAAGACCATCGGCATCATCTACGGCGGCGGCCACATGCCCGACCTTGAGAAGCACCTTGCCGAGATGGGCTACCACGAGCAAGGCGTGCAGTGGCTGGACGCCATCGCCGTGGACATCCCGAAGAACAAGCAGGACGCCAAGCAACTCGACTCCATGCGCAAGATGGTCCGCGACTCGCTGGACCAGCAGGTGAAACAGTCCAAGAAGGCCGCGAAGAAGAGGGCCAAGCCCGCAGAAAATTGATTCGCCCGCACACACGCCCGGGATGAGCGAGTCTGCGAGCGAATCCCGTGGATATGTTGGCATGGAGGGTCGCCTCGCATATTCCGAGCTGCCCCGCACTTGCCCACACTCCCCCGGGCGCCCAACTCCACCAAGTTTTCCCGCGAATCTATTCACAACCTCACGCTGCGCCGGGAACTCTGGTACAGTGGTGGCGTGGCACGCACGAACGTCATTCCCCGCACTCCCGGCTTGCCCGTTGCTGTGTCGATTCCGGCCGCTCGCGCCGCTGACACCGCACAACCCGCACTCCCTCCGGATCGCGTCATGCAGTATCAAAGCCCGATCACGTACGACTCCTCCCGCATGCACGCCGCGGCCCTGTACTGCTCCGACGGCCGCCTCGGCGAGCACTTCGACGACTTCATTCAGAACGGGCTTTCACTGCCGCGCTATGACCGCCTCTGCCTCCCCGGCGGCCCCGCCTGCATCGCAGGCCACCAGGAAGCGCACCTGGAAGAGAAGGGTGTTCTCGACGAACTGCACTTCCTTGTCGAAGTCCACAAGCTCAAGCGCGTCGTGCTGCTCGCCCATCAGGGATGCGCGTTTTACGCCTCGCGGCTCGGGCTGAAGGAGCCGCGTCTGGAACTGGTGCAGCGCGCCGACCTCGTTCGCGCCGCCGCGTTCGTTCATGGTGTCACCGGCCTCGAAGCGATCGAGGCCTACTTCGCCCGGCTTGTCGATGGCAAGGTCGAGTTCGAACGCGTCCCGGTCTGAGCGATGAAATCATCACTGCGTCGGCGGAGCCGAAGCCCTTCGTGCCAGCGGCTCTTCCCCACGCAGCCGCCGCGCCATGTCCACCAGCAATCTCGCATCCGCCGTCACCGTCGTGTGCGACATGAAGCGCAGCCCACCGACCCAGATCGGCTCGCGGCTTGGCGGCGCGGTGTTCTTCGCCCCGACCCACTTGTCGTTCAGGCGTGTATAGCAGGTGAGCTCATACTTCGCCGTCGGCAGCGAGGCGTTCAGCCGCTCCAGAAAACGCGACTCCGGGTGCATGTCCCGTGCCGCGCTGTCGCGGAGAAAGCCGGGAATGCGCTCCGACAGCAGTGCCCCCTGATGCGGCGTTGCCAGCGTGAACAGCCGCACGATCCGCAGCCGCTTCTGCCCATCCACCAGTGGTAGTTGCGCCGCCACGCGTGCGACGAGTCCGCCCATCGAGACGCCGATCACATCGATCTCCGCCGTCCGGTGCGGCTCATCGTGCGGCCAGATGCGCCCCACTTCTCGCACCACACGCCTTGCCATCCCCTCAATGCTCGACGAGAGTGGATACGCCATTGAGTGGTAGTGATCCGCGGGCCCGCCGACCAAGCCGCGCATCGTGCGTGCCGTGGATGCCACCATGAGCCGCCACGCGTGATACCCCGCGAGCACCAGAATCGGACGCTTCGGAACCACCGGCGACGCCCGCATCCGTTCCATCTCAAGCGCGGCCTCGGCGTGCGTCAGCGGAAAGTCCGGATTCTCAATCGGTGACGCGAGCCACCGCCCCAGCAGCGTGCCGGGTGCAGGATTCATCGCGAGGTTCAGTGCGGAGGTGGTCATTAGCTTCGACAACACTACGCGCTCCCCGCGAATGGTGTTCGAAATAGAAACTGAGCTGAGCACTGGGTGGCACTGGCGGCTTGCCCGCCAGTGATGGGCGATGGGCACGCCGGACTCCACCGCCAACTCATGACTCCCAAAGCCAAAGACCAGAAGAATCAGCAACAGATCAACACGGATGGACACAGATCAGAAGAAGAAAGGAGAGGAGAGAACCATGCAACAGAATCCATACTCCACTCTCCACCCCCCCTTCCCAATCCACATTTCGCCTTCTCCAATCCGCGTCATCCGTGTTCATCAGCGGCAAACTCCCACGTCCTATTTCTTGTGCTCCCGCCACGCTGCAAGAATCGCCTTCTCTTCCTCAAGCGTCGGCCCCGCTCGCAACTCATCAGATGGCGGCAACTTCGGCGGCTCCTTGCCATCCTTCTTCGCCTGCTCCACCAACTCTTTCCCCACGCGATCCCGGCGCGTCACCTCCGTCGGCCACCACGCGATCGTGTCGCGCACCGTCTCTCGCACCGGCCGGCACTTCAGCCCGGCTTTCAGCGCACGCTCGATGCTCACCGTCGCCATGCCCGCCTCCTCGCCATCGGCGGGAATCCAGATCGAGAAGCCGCGCTTCGGCGGCGCGGTGTTCTCGATGAACTCGCTGGGCACCCAGGTAAATGTCGTATCCGCTTTGCTCACGTCCTTGCTGATCGCCAGCAGCTCACCGAACGTGATCGCCGGATTCGGCCCCGCCGCGTTGTACGTGCCGGTGACTTTGTTCTCGCAGATGTGCAGCAGCCACGCGGCCAGATCGCGCGAGTCAATAAACTGCATCGGCGCTTTCGGCCCATCCTCCGGCGTACCCGGGCAGAGCATCTCGCCCCCTTTGCTCACGCGGATCGGGAAGAAGCCGAACCGGTCCGTCTCATCGCCGGGGCCCGAGATAAAGGTTGGCCGGATGTTTGCGAAGCGTCCCTCAAACGCCTTCTCCACCACGCGCTCGCACGCGGCTTTCAGCCCGCCGTAGTTAGACATGTCCTTTTTCAGGTCCGCCGCGTCCGCGGGGTCCAGCGGCGCAAGCTCCGCCATCTCGTCCGAGTGCTTCGGCACCGGCGACTTGTACGCGGAGATCGAGGAGATGTAGACATAGTGCCCGCAGCGGTTGTCAAGCAACTCGCAACTCGCCCGCACGATCCGCGGCGTCATTCCCGATGTATCCACCACCGCGTCCCACGTCCGATCCCCTTCGAGTGCTTTCAATCCCTCGCCCACGTTTGGATCGCGATCCCCCAGCAGCCGCTCCATGCCATCGGGCAACGCGCCCATCCGCTTCTCCGTCTTGCCGCGATT
>JBKJOD010000348.1:0-16538 GCA_046593245.1 Phycisphaerales bacterium | reverse complement strand
CCGATGATGCGATTGGGATTCAAGAGTATCTCCTTGATTCTTGGTTTTGGATCACGTAGGACGCACGTTCAGAAACTCTGCGGTTGCACACCGAGCAGCAGAAGTACTACACGAATCACAAGCGCCAAGCACACGCCGCCGGTCGGCCCAGAACCCACTTGCGGCTGCGGTCCCCAAACAGGCAATCCACAGACGGGCAGGATAATAACGATAGACTGCGGAAACAGACCTATCGAATTTCCTCTAAACCCCGGGTGTCCGAAGGCAACGATCTTCCCGAGACGTTAGCAACTCATGGATCTTGGAGAACTCATGCTCTGTGTCAGCGACAAAGGGCGATGCGAGCGGCCTTCGAGGTGCGATTGATGAACAAATCAACCCGAAAAGTGAACACTCTCGCCCTCGCAGACGCCAAGACGCACTATCGCACGGCGGCAGGTTCGCGTAACACGCGATCAGTAAAGGATTTCCGAAAGCGTCCCGGGCGCGATTCGAACGCGCGACCTGCCGCTTAGAAGGCGGCTGCTCTATCCAGCTGAGCTACCGGGACAACACGGAAATCATAAGCGGCCAGATTGGCTCGGATACACCCACGGCATGCGGAGAGTGGTCCACCCATCCCATGTCTCCAACAATCCTTTTACGCCGATGAGCACCCATGCACCCGCCACCGATGCCGCCCCCTCCGCGATCCACGCGGCCGCCGCCGCCGCGCCCGTCGGGCTGCGGAGGTCCATCGTCGAGCTGACCAAGCCGCGAATCACGCGGATGGTAACGATCACCTCTGGCGTGGGCTTCATTCTCGGCGCGGTGACGCAGCACTGGGAGACATGGGACCTCACGATCCGTGCGATCGCCTGTTTGGCGGGAACAGCCCTCTCCGCCTCCGGAGCCAACGCGCTGAACCAGTGGTGGGAGCGCGATCGTGATGCCATCATGCCCCGCACCCGGTCACGTCCCCTTCCCACTGATCGTGTGACGCCCAAACAGGCACTCGCGTGGGGAGTGGTATTTTCGATCGTCGGTGTGGCATTGCTCGCGCTCATCGGACTCGCACCCGCGCTCGTCTCACTTGCCACGATTCTGATCTACGTCCTGCTCTACACGCCGCTGAAACCAATCACGACAACGAACACGCTCGTCGGCGCGATTCCCGGCGCGCTCCCGCCGCTCATTGGCTGGACCGCCGCCGCCAGCGGCAACGCGCTTCTGGGCGGATGGGCGGGAATGCAGTCACTGCGCGAAGCCGGTGGTTGGTCGCTCTTCGGGCTGATGTTCGTCTGGCAGATCCCCCACTTCCTCGCCATCGCGTGGATGTATCGCGACGACTATGCGAAGGGCGGCTATCGGATGCTCCCGATCTCCGATCCCGACGGCGGTATCACGGCCACCACGATCTTCACCTGGTCCATCGTTCTGGTCCCGGCGACGATGGCGCCCGCGATTCTGCTGCGCGACCGAATCGGGTCCATCTCGCTTCTCGCGGCCACGCTGCTAGGCATCATGTACGTCGCGCTCTGCTATCGGTTGTGGCGCACCCGCGAAGTGAAGCATGCGCGTTCGGTCTTCTTCGCCTCCATCATGCACCTTCCTCTGCTCCTACTGATCTTCGTGCTTGATGCCGTGGCTCCGATCGCCATCGGGATGATCCGGCACGCACTCACGACCACAGCAACACTCATCGGCTAGCCAGAATCTCACCAATCGTAATGCCGCATGAGAGTTCTCCTCCTCAACAATCCAAAGTCCGGTCGAGGCACTGGCGCTGCCGCCGCCGCTAAACTTGGCGAGCAATTACGCGAGCATGGTCATGCGATAGAGCCGCTGGCTGCGGGCCGGGAACTCTCACCCGAGGTCTTTCGCCGCGTACTCGCTCGCTCAGACCTGCTCGTCATCGCGGGCGGAGACGGCACGCTCCACCACGCGTTACCGGCCATCATAGAGAGCGGTATCCGCTTCTATCACTACCCTTTGGGCACTGAAAACCTGTTCACTCGCGAGTTCGGCATGGACGAAGACGCTCACACGCTGCTTCGAGCTATCGAGCGCGGGCGTGTGCAGAAGTGCGACGCGGGCATCTGCAATGGCCGGCACTTCTCCCTCATGGTCGGGGTCGGGTTTGACGCGGGCGTGGTGGAGCGACTGGCGGGATCGCGCGCTGGCGGTACCTGTCGCGCGGAGTATCTGCGCCACGCCGTTCAGGAGCTGCTCAACCCACGCGTGCCGCACCTTTCGGTCACCGTTGATGGCCGGACGATCGTGGACCACAGCCGCGGCATGCTCGTCGTTGCGAACAGCCGCCAGTACGCCGCGCGGCTCGATCCGGCTCGCCATGCCGACATGAGCGATGGCCTCCTCGATGTCGTCTTCTACCCACACACGCACGCGGCGGAACTCGCTGGCTGGCTGCTTGCAACCGCCGCAGGATCGCATATGGATGCAGAAGGGCTGATGACGGGGCGCGGCCAACACATCCGCATCACGATGCAAGAGCCCGGCCCGCACCAGATCGACGGCGAAGCGGCGGGAGTTTCACCCGCGCTGGATGCCGATGGACAGTTCGGGTTTGATTGCCGCGTGCTTCCAGGTGTGTTGAATGTGCTGATTCCGTAACACTGCGGGGCCACGTAATCACTTCTTCGACGGTGTTTTCGCGCTCGCAGTGCGAGCTTTGCGTTCGGATTGCCACTGCGTGATCGACTTCTCAATTGCTTCGCCTGAGAGCTCACCATCAAAGCGAAGCTTGAGCCCCTCATCCGCAAGCCATCCGCTGACAAGGTCTTCAAACTCAGTATCGCTCATCTTGTCAACGCCGAAGGGCTTGTTCGCTCGCACTGTCTGCTCAACGCGCGCTCCTGCGACAGACGAAATCGCTTCCAGTAACTTAGGCGAAACCGCCTGCGTCCCTGTGGCTGCGGTCTTCTTCTTCGCCTCAACCCACGCCTTCTGTCTCGTCTTGAGTGCGGCCAAGCGCCGATCCGTTCTGCCTCGCACATCCAGCTCTTTTCCGTAGGAAGCAAACGCGATGGCGATCGGGAAAAGCACCTTGTCCTGAAACTTGTCAGTCAGATTCTTCAATCCCGCCACACGGCCCGCGTCCACATCTGTCCGCAGGTCAACCATCGCGTTGTCCGTCACCTTCAGCACCGACCCGAGAATGGACCACTGCTGCTTGGACTTTGGCATCACATTCGAGATCGGTGCCACATTCAGCGGCAGATTGATGTACCACTTCCCGTTCTCGAGCTTCATCGGCAGCCCGACCACCGGGATCGCCGGTTGGCCGTCAAACATGATGCTCGCGGTGTCATCCGCCGTCTTCACCGTCGTCAGCCGCGCCGCGTTTCGATCGATCCAGCCGAACGGGTCCGCGAGAATCGCACTGAAGGCGTTCCGAACATCGTCCGCGTTCGGCTGCCGTCCCGTCGGCTTGCCGCTTCCAAACTCGTTCATACCGATCATCAGTTGCGCGACGATTCCCTTGTTCTTCGGGTCTTCCGCCGCGGCCAGCGCATCATCCTGCAACTTCTTGAACTCATCGGGAAACCGCTTCGCGCTCGCCCCCGAAAGCTTCTGCATGCTCTCAAGAACCGTGCCGAGCTGCGTTAGCACCGTTCGCATCTCCGGCGTCTCCGCATAGATCAGCGTGCTGAGCTGGCGTGTTTCGCCGTTTTTGATCATCGCCACCGCGGCCCGAACCACATCATCCGGTGATTGCTGCGGATAGCTGGTCCGCTTTGGGCTGCTCGTGAGTACCAATGCCAATACGCCCGCCAACAGAACGCCGAAACATACGATCAGCACCGGCGCAAGCATCGACTTCCGCCGCGCGGCGGGGGTTGGCATCACTGGCGTTGCGGCGGGCGCGGTCGTTTCCATCTGTTTGGATACCTCCGGATGACTGTATCGGCCAATCCTCCAATCGCCGTATGTGCAGCTTGCCCATGCCATTCGATGGTTCCCAGGCCCGGAGAGGTCCGGACTCTCCTCCTATCCTTCTGCATGATCCTGATTGTGAACGGAGAAACGTGCAATCTGCCTGACGGCGCATCGGTCGCCGACCTGGTCCGCCATCTTGGGCTGGAAAAGACTGCCTGCGCCGTCGAGGTGAACAAGCGTCTGGTGCCTAAGGCCGATCACGGCGCTCGCCCGCTCGGCAATGGCGACACCATCGAGGTCGTCACACTCGTCGGAGGGGGATAAGCCATGAGTACGACCAATGGAACACGCGCTTCACAGACCTCCAGCCCGACAATCATCGATCCGATTGACAAACCGCTCACCATCGGTGGCCGCACACTCACAAGCCGCCTGATCGCCGGTACTGGCAAATACAAGTCCTATGACCTGATGCGCACCGCTCTGGACGCCAGCGGTGTGGATGTCGTCACCGTCGCCGTCCGCCGGGAGCGACTCATCAATGAAAAGGGCGAATCGCTGCTGCAGTTCATTGACCTTTCCCGGTACACCATCCTCCCCAACACCGCGGGATGCTTCACCGCCGAGGATGCCGTCCGAGTGGCGCGGCTCGGACGCGAGATTCTCTCTCAACTGAATAATCCCGGTGCAACCTGGGTAAAACTCGAAGTACTCGGTGACAAGAAAACCCTGCTTCCCGATCCCGTGGGCACCATCGAGGCCACCAGGGAACTCGTCGCCGACGGTTTCCAAGTGCTCGCATATACCAGCGATGACCCGATCTGCGCCGCCCGTATCAAGGATGCAGGCGCGGCAGCCGTCATGCCCGCTGGTTCCCCGATCGGCTCCGGCCAGGGCATTCTCAATCGGAACAACATCGTGCTCTGCTTGGAAACCCTCAAGCAGGGCGACCCCACATTCCCCGTCATCGTGGATGCCGGCGTTGGTTCCGCCTCGGACGTCTCCATTGCCATGGAACTCGGTGCCGACGGCGTCCTGCTCAATACCGCCATCGCACACGCCACCGACCCCGTCCTCATGGCCCACGCGATGCGCCACGCAACGCTGGCCGGACGCCAAAGCTATCTCGGCGGTCGCATCCCCAAGCGTTTGTACGCCACCGCCAGTTCGCCTTGGGAAGGCACGATCTCGTATATTCCCGGCGAATGACCCTTCCGCTTCTCCCCGATCAGGAGCTCCTTCGATGATCAAGAACAAAAGTTCGCTCGCCAGTACGCTCGCCGCCATTTTCATCATCATCGTCGTGCTCCTGGGCATTGGCTGGATCGTGAGTATGTTCCTCTAGTGAACCACCACTAACTCGCTATGGTCGCGATTCGACCCTCCAGCCGTCATGGTTTACCAGCGACTCGGCCAATAACCCGTGCCACCGGGCCGGCTGTTGCATTGTTTTGACTTACGGGTGGCATCTCCACACCAATCGTGGTCTAATCTCTTTGATTCCAATAGGTTACGACATGCGCACATCGGATCGGCCATCCATAAGTGCGTGTCGTAGTCGCGGCGTTTGGGCAGGTTCCTGTCCATCTTCACCGCGTTGGAATCCCGTGGAGACTGCCCATGCTGCTTTGTTCCAAGATGCGATCGCTCCCGGCGTTCGCTGTCGCGTTGGCGACAGGAATGGCGGCGGCCCAAGCACACGCCGGCACGTTTCAGGTCACGCAAGTCGGCGACTCGGGCAACGGCTCGCTGCGCAAGGCCATTCTTGATGCGAACGCCTCGGCGGGCGCCGACACCATTCAGTTCAACCTCGGCCCCATCGCGTCACCGCCGGTCTATCTGAACCTGTTGTCCTCGCTTCCCGCGATCACCGGTGATGTCACAATCACAGGGCCCGGAGCAAGCCAGGTGATTGTCGGGCCGGATCCCTCAGTACTGAATCAGAGCTTCTCACTGTTTGTCATCGCCGGTTCGCCGACCGTTGAAATTCGCGGGTTGAGCATCGCCAATGGATCCAGTACCGACGGCGCGGCGATCCGTGCCGTCGCTGGCGCGCTCACCGTTCGTGAGTGCTCGATCTACCAGAACAATGTGACTGGCAACGGTGGCGCCATATCCATGAGCGGCGCAGGCAACTGCACCGTCAACATCACGGATTCCAGCATCTCATCGAATAATGCGACCAATCTGGGCGGCGGAATCGCCGTGATCCGAACTTCCGGTGTTGCAACCATCAACCTCAGCGCCGCGACGCTTGGGCGCAACAGCACGATCGGGCAGGGCTCAGGTCACTTCGGCGGTGGTCTGTATGTCGCAGGCGGCACAGGTCCGCATGTGGTCAATGTCATCAACTCGACCGTGAACGATAACGCCATCTCGTCGGGCGGCTCCGGCGGCGCGATTTATGTGGACGGGATGGCCGCAGGAACGCTCTCACTGCTGAACTCCACGCTCAGTGGCAACACGGCAGCCACGGGAAGCGCAATCCACTTCGCCCGTGCCGCGCTCACGATTCGCAGTTGCACCATGACCGCGAACAACGCGAGTGGGTCCGCGACTGATTCCAGTATTTTCGATGCCAGCAACGTCGGAATGGTCGTGAAGAACACGATTCTTTCCGGCAACATCGCCGGCGGGGGCTTTCGTGACCTGGGCGCACTTCAACTTGCCACTGGCAACAACAACCTCATTGGCGTGGGCGGTCCTTTCACCAATGGAACGAACGGCAACATCGTCGGGGTGACCAACCCGCGGCTGGACCCCATCAATATCAACGGGGGTACCAGCTCCATTCTCTCCCTGCAACCACTGACATTTGCTCTTCAACCAGACTCGCCCGCGATCGACGCGGGACCAAACGCCGATGTGGCCTCGATCCCGACCGACCAGCGCGGCCAGCCTCGCATCGCCGACGGTGACAACAACGGCACCGCTATCACGGACATCGGTGCGTTCGAGACGCAACGCTACTTGGTGACAACAACCGCCGACAGCGGCTCCGGCTCTCTTCGACAGGCCATTCTGAGCAACAATCTCGCCGGCGGCGGATTCGTGAAGTTCGCCATTCCTCCGCTCGGCCAGATCAAGACGATCTCTCCGGTCGGGGCGCTCCCGATCATTTCTCGCATCGCGTTCATTGATGGTTGGAGTCAGGGCGGGCAGACGTATCAAGGACCTCCGTTGATCGAGATCGAGGGAACACTCGCCCCCAACTCAATCGGTCTGGATATTCAGTGGTCCGACTGCATCCTGCGCGGCCTCTCGATCAACAACTTTAGCGGTGCCGGCGGACTCGGCGTGGGCGTGCGCATCGATACTTCGATGGGCCTGCGCAACTGGATATACGGCAACTACATCGGCGTTCGGCCCGATGGTGTCACGCCACGCGGCAATGGCCAGTTCGGCGTATGGATCCGCCCCGCAGCCAACTCCAACATCATCGGCACGAACGCGGACAACGTCCGCGATGCGCTGGAGCGCAACGTCATTTCCGGCTCATCGCAGGACAATCTGCACACCGGCGTGTACATCGAATCCAACTCCAATATTGTCGCGGGCAACAACATCGGCACAGATGTCACGGGCATGGTCGCCATTCCGAACTTCAACGGTGTCTGGGTGCGTACGGGTTCGTCAAATCAGATCGGCACCAGCGCGGCGAGTCAGAACCCGACCGCGGAGCGCAACATCATCGCTGGCAACATCAATGTCGGCGTCTCGTTCACGAGCCAGGGGTCGAACAACTTTGTCTCCGGCAACTACATCGGAGTCAACGCCAATGGCACTGCGGCGCTTCCGAACATTCTTGGCGTATATCTGGTTGACGTGAATCGCACCCTCATCGGCGGAACCAGCGCGGGCGAGCGGAACATTATCTCCGGAAACCTGCAACAGGGCGTGATTGTCGCGGGCTTGAACGCGTACAGCAATCTGCTCCAGGGCAACTACATCGGCACGAATGCGTCAGGAACCGGCGCGATTCCAAACGCCTTTGATGGCGTGCTGGTGCGCGAGGGCGCGGCGTTCACACGCATCGGCGCATTCGGCGATGGCAGCGCGCTGGAAACAGCTCGTCGAAACGTCATTTCCGGAAACGGTGGCCCCGGCATCACCATCCAGGATGCCGCAACCAACGACAACCGCGTGATGGGCGACTACATCGGCGTGGCGGCCGATGGCGTTGCACATCTCGGCAACGCGTTCGCCGGCGTGCTGATCATGAACTCGCCGAACAACCAGATCGGCGCTCCGGGAAGCGGGCGCAACATCATCGGCGCGAATGTAAACGCATTGGCCGGTAACGGAATCACGATCACCGGAATCGACTCGGTCGGCAACCGCGTTCGCAACAACATGATCGGCGTCGCAGCAGATGGATCGACGGCTGGGAACGCCGCCGCTGGCATCACCATCATGGACAGTGCCTCCGCCAACACCATTGGCGGCACCGCAGCCGGTGAGGGAAACACAATCGCCAACAACGGCGCCCCCGGCGTACGCGTCATCGGCATTGATTCGCAGGCCGATTCGATACTCGGCAACTCGATTGTGAGCAATGCACGGCTGGGGATTGATCTCAACGACGACGGCGTGACCCCCAATGGCCCCGCCGCCGCGGTTCGCGTCGGTCCCAACGCGCTGCAGAACTATCCCGTACTGATCTCGGCCACGCCCGGAGGCCAAATCACGGCCACGCTGGCGGCCAAAGCGAATACCGCGTTCCGAATCGAGTATTTCTCCAGTGTCGCGGCCGACCCCACGAACTTCGGCGAGGGTCGGACGTTTCTGGGTTTCCGCACGGTGCAGACAAATGCCGCGGGTGTTGTTGGTCCGTTCTCGTTCACAGCATCCCTTCCGGCTGGAGAGACATTCATCACCGCAACGGCGACCGAACTCGCCGCCAGCGCTGGGTTGATACGTGGCTTTCCTACACCCCCAGGCGCACCCCTCGGCACTTCAGAGTTCTCAATGGCCCGGGCTATCAACACCGCGCCGACGACCAACGACCAAGTTGCATCAACGCTCGAAGATACCGACGTGGTGATCACCCTGATCGCGAACGACCCGGATCCCAGCCCGGTGTTCACATTCCGCGTGTCATCACTCCCCGCTCTCGGTCAGTTGCTGCAGTTCGGTACGCTCGCCCCGATGGCAGCCGGTGAGACAGTCGCCAACGCACAGGGCCGCGTGGTCTTCCGCCCCGCACCGAATCAGTTTGCCACGCCCTACACCACCTTTACATTCATCGCGAATGACGGCCTGGCGGATTCCGGCGCGTCAACCGTCACCATCAATGTCGCGCCGATCGCGGACACCCCGAGCGTCACCAACTCAGCCACGCAAGAAGATGTGCAAACCACCACCGGCCTGGTCATCAGCCGAAATCCTGCAGACGGCGCGGAAGTCACGCACTTCAAGATCACGACGATCACCAACGGCACACTCTTCCAGAACAACGGCACCACACCCATCGTCAATGGCGATTTCATCACCTTCGCACAAGCCGCGTTGGGCCTCAGGTTTACGCCCGCCGCAAACTTTGTCGGCAACGGCTCATTTGACGTGCAGGCATCGCTCTCGAACACCAACGCCGGCATCGGCGGTGGCACCGTCACCGCAATCATCACCATCTCTCCCGTGGCCGATACGCCCTCCGTCACCGGAACCACCACGCTCGAAGACACCCAATCTTCCACGGGACTTGTCATCGCGCGGAATGCCGCTGACGGGTCGGAAATCCCCCATTTCCGAATCAGCGGCCTCTCGACTGGGCAACTTTTCCAAAACAACGGCACCACACCGATCTCCGATGGCGAGTTCATCACCGCCGCGCAGGCCAACGCCGGTCTCAAGTACACGCCCCCGGCCGATTTCAACGGCGCGGCGACATTCAACGTGCAGGCCTCGCTCAACGCAACGATCGCTGGCATCGGCAGTACGCCCGCAGTTGCGAACATTACCGTGATTCCCGTCAACGACCGGCCAACCTTCATCGCCACGAATCCTCCGACCATTCTCGAAGATTCCGGCCCCATCGTCGTTACTGGCTGGGTAAGCAGTTTCATACCGGGACCCGCGAATGAGAGCACCCAGACCGTGCTCGCGTACACCGTGAGCGCCGTCACCAACACCTCGCTCTTCGCTGCACAACCCACCGTTGATTCGTCGGGCGCGCTTCGCTACACCCCCGCCCCCGACGCCAATGGCACCGCCCAGTTCACCGTGACCGTCCGTGATAGCGGCGGTACCACCAACGGCGGCATCGACACATCGCTTCCGCAGACTTTTACGATCACGGTCACCCCAGTCAACGATCGTCCTACATATACCGCGTCAGATCCCCCTTCCGTTCCCGAAGACTCCGGGGTCGCCGTCGTTACGAACTGGGCCACCGGCTTCGTTCCCGGCCCCGCAAACGAGAGCACCCAACAAAATCTCGGCTACACCGTGAGTGCCATTACCAATGGCGCGCTGTTCTCTCAAGCCCCCACCGTTGACGTCTCCGGCACGCTTCGATACACCCCAGCTCCAGACGCGAATGGCACCTCACAGTTTACAGTCGTCGTTCGCGACGATGGTGGCACCGCAAATGGCGGAATCGATACGTCCCTTCCGCAGACATTCACCATCACCGTTCGCCCCGTGAACGATCGCCCGACCTTTGCTGCCTCGAATCCGCCTGCCGTACTCGAAGACTCTGGTCCCGCCACCGTCGCCAACTGGGCCAATGCATTCAACCCAGGCCCGGCAAATGAGATCTCTCAGACCGCGCAGGGCTACACGCTCAGCGGCATATCGAATCCCTCGCTCTTCTCATCCCCGCCCACGGTCGACGTCACCGGCACCCTGCGGTATACCCCAGCGCCCGATGCCAATGGCACCTCCGAGTTCACAGTTATCGTCCGCGACAGCGGCGGCATCTCGGATGGTGGCATTGACACTTCTCTCTCGCAGACCTTCACGATCACAGTCATCCCCGTCAACGACAAGCCGACCTTCGCCGCAGTCAATCCGCCCGCTGTCCTCGAAGGTTCTGGTAGCCAGAGCATCAACTCTTTCATCACCTCGTTCAACCCCGGACCCGCCAACGAATCCACCCAGCAACTCGCCCAAGTGGTCGTTGATCAGGTCTCGAATCTCTCACTCTTCGTGGTTCCACCAACCATCTCGAACTCGGGTCAACTCTCATACACACTCGCTTCCAGTGGTTTCGGAGCATCCACCTTCCGCGTGCGCATCCGCGATGATGGGGGCACCGCCAACGGCGGCGTGGACATCTCAGACCCGCAGACCTTCACAATCGTCGTCCGTCCAATGGCGGTCTGCCGCGATGTCACGATCGACGCCCGTGTGAACTGCGTTCCGCTCACGGTGCAGCCAGGACAGATCAACCTGACCCCAGCCACACCCGGCCCCGGCGCGACTCAGACCATCACCTTCTCGCGCCCCCTGACGACAGACTTCCCCTTCGGCATCACTCCCGTCACCGTCACCGCAACGTACTCCGACGGCCTCGTCTCCTCCTGCATCGCTCATGTTACCGTGCTGGCCACAGACTGCAACGCCAACGGAATCGCCGACGCCTGCGAAACCTTCCTAGGAGCACTCACCGACTGCAACAACGACTCCATCCCCGATGATTGCCAGTGCGTCTGGGATGATGGCCTTGTCTTCCCCAACGACGCGCCTGCGACCAATGGTCAACTCTCACACTTCGGCACCATTTACACAAACAAAACCGCCGATGACTTCTACTTGCTCCCCGGACGCGTCTACCGGATCTTTGAGTTCAAAGGTCAGATCATTACGAACACGGTGCTGCACAAAGCCCAGCTCGAGTTCTACGAGGACTGCGACGGCCGCCCAGCCAACACTCCATTCAAGATCTACACCCGCTCCATCATCGAATCCGAAGTGCCTGCAACTCCCGGCTACACGATGGTGACCTACTCGTTTGATCTCTGCGCCGACTGCCTCTTCCTGGATGGTGGTAAGACATACTGGGTTTCGCTCGTCGGCATCTCCGATGGCGCCGACCCGAACGACGCGAGCTACTGGGCCACGACCACGCCTCAGGCGAATCCTTCGGGCATGATGGGACTGGCTCCCATGAAGCGAGAAGGTCCCGGAGGCCCGCCACCCTATCCCGTGACATTGGGCCCTTGGAGCAGCGCGGCTCTCTGCTGCCAGGGCTGCGCGAATCTCGCCTGGAAGATCACCGGCGAGCCATGCACCGTCGCTTGGGATAATGGCTCGATCGACCTTGACACCACCTCCGCCACGCCGACCGCTGGCGGCTCACCCTCCGACTCGGATACCTCGATCCCATTCCTGCCGCGCACCGCGGATAACTTCATCGTCACCGGCTGCGAACCGGTGCAAGTCTGCTACCTGGAAGCCTACATCTGGAGCAACTGCAACCCTGTCCGCGGCTTCGCCGAAATCTACGACAACGACTGCAAACTCCCGGGCCTTTCGCCGATCCTCACCGCCCCCGCCACTCGAGCCGAACTCATCCCCGGTGCCACGCTCACCTATAACGGCCAAACACTCTATGGGTACAAACTCGTCTTCTGCGCTCCTGCGGGCTGGACCCTCGCGCCGAACAAGAACTACTGGCTCGCCGCCGGTGCCAGCGGCGGCACCAACGCCGTCGGCCGCACACTCTTCGCCTACGCCAAGCCCGATTGCAACAATCCGCTCTGCACGCAGACGCGTATTTCCACCGGCAGGTTCCTGGACCACCTCATCCTTCCGTGGTCTTGGAGCGACACGCACCACGAGTTCGCATTCAAAATCGCCGTGCGCGGCACAATGGGCCTCCTGAACTCCCAGCCCACGCAGCACGCACCCGCATGCACGACCGACATCAATGGAGACGGCCATCTGGACGCTCAGGACATTTTCGATTTCCTGACCGCCTGGTTCTCCGGCTGCCCATAATCCGCAGACCGTGAACACGTTCTCCCCAAGCGGGGCCCGAGCAATCGGGCCTCGTTCCGTTTCCTTGCCGCGCTCGACCAGCCACTCTTGCTGGATACTATTGCGGCACTTAGCCGGTGTGGCGGAATTGGCAGACGCAGCGGACTCAAAATCCGCCGGGCTCAACCCCGTGCAGGTTCAATTCCTGTCACCGGCATTTTCCTGATTGCTCGTTGAACTCAGTTCGGGCAATCTGCGCCTTCTCGCAACCAGACACAACCCTCGTACGGATCGGTACATCCCGACCGGGTGTTGAGCGGGCTGTGATCGGAAAGACTCAAGCGTCCCGCAGGACGGGGCGAACACCTTTCCACAACCAACTCCCCGCCTACCGTTTGCCCCTTTTCCGACCAGCTTTACAATCGTTCAACCACGATCCACTCAAGACCACTGACAAGGAGTTCCCCATGGCCGATCAGCAGCAACAGCAAGTCGAGCTTCGCATCGACGAATCCAAGATGCACAACACCTACGCCAACACCATCCGCACCTCCACGACGGGCGATGAAGTGGTGCTGGACTTCGGCATGAACCTCCCTGTTCCCGGACAGGACAATCGCCCCGCCCTCCTCTTCACCGTCGGCTCCCGTGTCGTTATGAACTGGCGCGGCGCCAAGCGTCTGGCGATCTCCCTCGGCCAAGTCATCCGTCAGTTTGAGGAAGCCAACGGCGAGATCCAGCTCAACCCGCCCCAGCCCAAGAACAATACCCCCCGCCTCGGCGAATAAACCCGCCCCGCCGCCAACAGTTCACCCAAACACGAGCACGGGCGGCCTTCCGCCCGTGTTGTTTTTAGGACGCTCGTACGATTGTTCCTGACCGCTTGCGGCGACGGAATCGGCTCCCGAGCGCATCCCTGTGAAGGCCGTACAGCTGATGGGCTTATCCCGCCACGACGCGGCCGATATCCGCCGCTCTTGACCGTTCGATTCCGGAGATGTCTCCAGCCATGCCGACCGAAACCTTCCCCCACGCACTCCCCGCCCCCACCGCCGAAGAACTGGCCAGATATGCCGCGCCTCTACGCACGCTGACCGCCCGCATGGCCGAGGTCGTCGTTGGTCAGGACCAGATGATCCGTGGGCTGATGATCGGCCTGCTGACCAACGGCCATGTGTTGCTTGAAGGCGTGCCCGGCCTCGCCAAAACCCTAACCATTTCCACACTCGCCAGAGCAATCGACGCTTCTTTCCGCCGCATCCAGTTCACGCCGGATCTCCTCCCCGCGGATCTCACTGGAACCCTGATCTACAACCCTCGCGAAGGAACCTTCGCGCCGCGCAAGGGACCGGTTTTCGCGAACTTCGTACTGGCAGACGAGATCAACCGCGCTCCCGCAAAGGTGCAGTCAGCGTTGCTCGAAGCCATGCAGGAGCGACAGGTCACCATCGGCGATGAAACCTATGCGCTCCCAGATCCGTTCCTCGTACTCGCCACGCAGAACCCGATCGAGCAAGAAGGCACATATCCGCTTCCCGAAGCCCAAGTTGACCGCTTCATGCTCAAACTGAAGGTCGGCTATCCGACCAAACAGCAGGAGCGCCAGATTCTGGATCGCATGGCAACCGCTCATCCGCCGCAGCCGACCAACCATGTTCTTTCGCTCCGCGACATCGCGCACGCCCGCGAGCTGGTCGATCGCGTCCACATCGACGACAAGGTGCGCAACTACATCGTGGACATTGTTCACGCCACCCGCGATCCCGCCTCATATGGAATCAAACTCGGCAAAAGCGCCACGCCCGAGAGCAACGGCACGCCCCGCGGCACGCGGAACGCCACTTCCTCCGAGCGACTCATCGACTTCGGTGCCTCCCCGCGTGCCACCATCTCGCTCACCGTCGCCTCTCGCGCGAATGCATTCCTCGACGGCCGCGCGTATGTCACACCGCACGATGTCAAGACCATCGCCATGGATGTCCTCCGCCACCGCGTGATCGTCTCCTACGAGGCCGAGGCCCAGGAGATCACTTCCGAAATGGTCGCCCAGCGCATCCTCGACTCTCTCCCCGTCCCTTGATTATCTCCTCCTTGATGCCTCGATGCCTCCTGCCTCGATGCCTTCTTCTCCTCCCCCATGACCCCCGCCGAACTCGCCAAACAAGTCCGGCTCCTGGAAATCTCCACCCGGCACACCGTCACCGAGGTGTTCGCGGGCGAGTATTCCTCTGCCTTCAAGGGACGGGGAATGGAGTTTGCCGAAGTCCGCGAATATCAGCCCGGCGACGATGTTCGCACCATCGACTGGAACGTCACCGCCCGCACCAACAAACCCTTCGTCAAGCGATTTACTGAAGAACGCGAACTGACAGTGCTGCTGATGGTCGATCTCTCCGCATCCGGCCAGTTCAGCACGCAAACCAAGAGCAAGCGCACGCTCGCCGTTGAAGCCGCGGCCGTTCTTGGCTTCGCAGCGGCACGAAAGGGCGACCGCGTCGGACTCATCATCTTCACCGATCGCGTCGAACTCTACATTCCACCGAAGAAAGGCCCGCGCCACGCGCTCCGGCTCATTCGCGAACTGCTCGCCTTCGAGCCCACCCACGGCGGCACCGACATGCGCCGCGCCGCCGAGCACCTCGCACGCGTCTGCAAGCGCCGCGCAGTAGTCTTTGTCGTCTCGGACTTCATCGTCGATCACCCCGGCGATGCCCTCCGCGTCATCGCTCCGCGTCATGATGTCATCGCGGTACGTGTCACCGATCCGCGCGATCGAGAGCTGGTCGCCGCCGGCCTGCTGGAAGTCCGCGATCCCGAAACCGGCGTCCGCGCCGTGATCGACTCTTCGAGCCGTCGCGTCCGCGAGGCGTATCGCACCGCCATGCTCGACCATGAGGAGCACGTTGACACACTCCTCCGCCGTGCGGGTATAGATGATGTGTCCCTCTCCACCGATCGGCCGTATGTCCATGATCTCATCGAACTCTTCCACAGCCGCGAACGCCAACGCTGATTCCTGAACACTCGTGATCCCGCACACCGTTCCATCTTCGAACTCTCGAGCCCACTCGCGCATCCGCGCGTGCATGATTCTGCTCGTTTTACTCGCAGCCGGAATCTGCTCCTCATCGTGCGACCGCGCCCCAGACTCGTCCGCAGCACATGCCACGTCCCCCGCCCCGAGCATCCACCGCGAGCAGCGTGCCGCATCCGGCGATTTCAGCGTTCAACTCACCACCACCGCCGATCGCACGGAACTCACCGTCGCCGATCGCATGAACCTCGCATTCACCTGCACCACTCGTGCCGCCGCCACGATCACGCTCCCCGAGATCGGCACCCAACTCGGCGACTTCACCGTCGCCTCCTCCGCCCAATCCGACCGCCTCGATTCCGCCAGCAATCGCATCACCACGCTCTCGATCGTCCTCGAACCCTTCCTCTCTGGCGACAAGTCCATCCCCCCACTCCTCTTCCAAGCAACCGATGGGCCTAAAACGCTCACGCTGAAGACCGACCCCATCACCGCCCACATCGCCGCCATCGCGGACCCAAAGGCCGACGCCAAGACTCCGCTCGAACCCGCGAAATCCCCCGTCGAGTTCATTGCGCCCGCCGCGTCCCGTCGCATCCCGATCTACGCCACCATCGCAGGGGTCGCGGTCGCAATCGCCGCCGCCCTCGGCTTCGCCGCGTTCACCTCCACGCGTCGCCAGAAGCAGGAAGCCAATCCCACC
>JBKJOD010000210.1:0-8488 GCA_046593245.1 Phycisphaerales bacterium | reverse complement strand
CGTGCTCGGCTGTGGGCTCGCCAACTGCTATCCGCCCGACAACCAGGAACTCTTCGATCAGATCGCGGGCAGTGGTGGGGGTGCTGGTGGTTGTAAGGGTGCCGTCGTCTCCGAACTCCCGCTCCGCACGCCCCCGAACGCCGAGAACTTCCCAGCCCGTAACCGCATCATTTCTGGTCTTTCGCTCGGTGTATTGGTGGTTGAGGCCGGTCTTCGATCCGGCGCGCTCATCACCTCGCGCGTCGCCGCGGAAGATCACGGCCGCGAGGTCTTCGCGCTCCCCGCGCGGGTGGACTCCTCCGCCGCAGAAGGATCGCTCGATCTGCTCAAGAAGGGCGGAGCCCAACTCGTCACGCACCCCGACGACATCATCCAGGCCCTCGAATCTCCAGCACGCCATCTCCACGCCGGAACCCATGCCGCCCGCTACAGCGCACCCGCGCTCTTTGATGCGCCGCTCGCAACCGAAGAACTTGCTCTGCCCGCGCCGCCCGCGCCCAGTGGCAAGTCCATCCGCGATGCCGCGTTGACAGACACCCAACAACACATCCTCGCCGCGCTGGATAAACCACTGACGCTCGACGAACTCTCCGGCACACTCAGCATCGACGTCGTGAAGCTGCGCTCCGACATCACCATGCTCGAGATTCGCCGCCGCGTCGCCCGCGCCGGCTCGCGCTTCGCGCGCATCAACTGACCTTCGTGCTTTGGCTTTCCAGCTGATGTTCGGGCCGCCGCGGTCTGAACGCCCTTGTCCGCGTATCGCCGCCGATGCACAGTCATACCCATCCGACACCCACCAACACCAACTCACTCCGTACCATCCAACCAAAGGAAACCCCCGGTGTTTGGTGGTTACACGGAAAATTGTTGCCAAAATCTCTCCAAACGGGTTGCAAGTAGGCCGATGATTGGCTATCGTACACCGAACGATAAAGCGATTCGATTCTGGCCTCACTATGACCGACTCGCCGATCAATCTCCGGGCTGACGTCAGCCCAACCTGTCGCGGATCGACAGGCCCTTGGCACAACGGGTGGAACCCTGCACCGCTTGTCCCTCCGTTTCGCATCGTCTTCCAAAGTGCTACTTTGGCTCCCGATTCGAGCGGCGTGGACATCCACGGATGGAATCCGGATTGGTCGGCACAACCGACCAACGCCCGGACTTGCGGAGTCGCCCATGCCCTTTATCGACTCATCGTCCCCCACCCTCGTTCGTCTTGGCCCTGGCGGGGATTACCTGACCGATCTGCGCGAAGGCACGGATGGTCGCCTGACTCGCTCCTCTCCAGCCCCCACCCAGCAGTCGGACGGGTTCGGCGAGGATGCCGGTTCCGAAACCGGAAGTTGGGGCTTCTCGCTTCTTCGTCGCCGGCAGCCGGTGGCGAAGGAACAAGTTTCCCGGCCTCGCATCACCTCGGATCAGGTTCACATGTCCGACCTTGCTCTGAAGGCCGGATCGCTTCTGGCGGTGGATCGTTCGCTCCTGCGTCAAGATTCGGCCCTCGCCGCTGCCTTGGCGTGGTGCTCCTCGGTTGCGGCCGCCGCGGCTCCTCCTCGTCCGACTGTTGTAGTGCGAGCCATCTCGCCCACCACCGTCCAGCCGAGGGTGGCCGAGGCACGCCTCGTCGCCGGTCGAACCGCCTTCGCCCGGTTTGTCCCGCTCTCCACGACCACGCTCGGCGGCCCATCTGTATCGGGGCCTGCCGGTTCACAAATGTCCCGTTCTCCTCTTTCGGAGGGTCTCGCTCATGAACCTCACTCCCAAGCAACTCAAGATTCTTCAACTGATCCGCGACTGCCGCGTGCGGCATGGCTATTCGCCGACGATGCAGGAGCTCGCCGACCAGATCGGCGTGAGCAAGGTCACCGTGTTCGAGCACGTCGAGGCGCTCATCAAGAAGGGCGCGCTCACCCGCGATCCCAACAAGGCACGCTCTTTGTCGATCGCTGATGGCGTGGTCGTCCCCGATGAGGGCCGCCCGCTCCGCTTCCCGCTGGTCGGCAAAATAGCCGCCGGGTATCCGATCGAAAAGGTCGAGGATCGCGACGAGCTCGACCTGCTCGACATCGTCGGCCCCCGCCCCGGCCGCAACGGCGCGATGTTCGCCCTCCGCGTGCAGGGCGAGTCCATGAAGGATGAGGGCATCATCGACGGCGACTACATCCTCGTCGAGCGAGCCGACACCGCCGGCAACGGCGACCGCGTCGTCGCCCTCCTTCCCAACGGCGAAACCACCCTCAAAACATTCTATCGCGAGGGTGACAAGATCCGCCTTCAGCCCGCCAACCCCGACTTCCAGCCCATCATCGTGAAGGACTGCAAGATTCAGGGCATCGTCCGCTCCGTCCTCCGCAAGTACTGATTTGCCCCCGTGGCATGGGCTTTCCAGCCCATGTTTCGGCCGCCGCGGCCGAAGTGCCTTGGTTGCGCACGCAGACCCGTCTCGCAACTTCCATATCGCCTTGACCAACCGCCCGGCGGAACGAAAGTCCCCCCGGGCGTTTGCCATTGCTCATCCTCTACATGTGCGGAACTTGCTTCTCCCGGTTGGCAAACCGCCGCTCCAGTTCCGCCACCACCTTCACGGCCATGTCCTGCGCCGTCACCACTTCCTCGATCGTCACATGATCCGCGCCGCCTTCGTGCGCCGCGATCGCGCGTCCGAGATACCCCGCCCGCACCGCGATGAAGATGTCCGGCCGGATCTGCCGCACCACGCGGCACGCCCGCACCGTTGCCTCATCATCCGGGATCGTCATCACGATCGCCTCCGCGGACTCGATTCCCGCCGACTCAAGCACATCCGCGTTGGTCGCGTCTCCGAACACGGTCGTTTTTCCGAGTTGCTGCTGGCGCACCACGGTGTCCGGGTTCAGCTCGATCACGGTGTACGGAATCTCGCGGGCCGAGAAGTGCTCGGCGAGGTTGCGCCCCACCACGCCGAAACCGGCGATGATGACGTGCCGGCGCACCACTTCGCCCTCGTGGGCCGCGCCGATCCATGTGGTGCCAGTCGCCTCGTGTACCGCGTGACGCGCCGCCCGCTCGCGCAGCGCGGGGCTGGCCAGCCAGAGCGCGGGCTTGATCTTCGCCAGCCGGGGCGAGAGTCGCCTTGACAGGTTCGCCGCCGGCTCGGTGAGCATGAGCGAGATGACCACCAGCGGAATGATGACGCCCTTCGCCTCGGCCTCGATCAGGCCGCGTTTCTCTCCCTCGGCCAGGATCACCAGCGAGAACTCACCCGCCTGTGAGAGCAGCATCCCCGTGAGCCCCCCGATCACCGCCGTAGTGCCGCCAAACCATGTGCACAGACCAATGACAAACCCCTTCACGCCCATCACCAGCACGACGGCAATGAGCACGATCCACCAGTGGTTGAGCGCGGTCATGACGTTGAGCTGCACGCCGACGGCGGTGAAGAACACGGCCATGAACAGGTCGCGCATCGGAGCGAGCTGGCCCGCAAGCTGATACTTGAACGGCGTGGAGGAGAGCATGAATCCGGCGAGGAACGCCCCGAGCGCCGGGCCGAATCCCAGCGCGGTGGTGAGCACCGCCGCGCCGAGGCCAGCGCCGGCGGAGACCACCAGCAGCGCCTCGGTGTTGCCGTCTTTGCTCGCTTCGCGCAGGAGGTTGGGCAGCAGATAGTGCGCAAAGCCGATCATCAGAATGATGCCGCCGATGGCGAGTCCCGCGTGCGAGGCGAGTGCCATGACCTTTTCCGCGCCGGCCATGCTGGCCGAGTCGTCGCTGGGCTTGACGCCCGCCCACACCGCGAGGATCGGCAGCGATGCCAGCACCGCGATCGAGAGCATGTCCTGCATGATCGAGATGCCGATGCACAATCGGCCGTGCAGCAGATGAACTTCCTTGCGTTGTTGAAGCAGCCCGAGCACGACGGCGGTGGAGGACATTGAGAGCGCCATCGCCACACCCAGCGCGGCGGGCGCACTCAGGTGAAACAGCATTCCCAGCGGCCACAGCAGCAGCGAGGTTCCGATGGTGGAGGCCGCGCCGACGATCAGGATCGGCACCATGCCCGTGCGGATTGCCTCCATCTCCAGGTGCAGGCCGATGGTGAACATCAGCAGGATGATCGCGATCTCCTGGATCTGCTCAACGCCATCGTGCGAGCTGATGAGCCCCCACGAGTGTGGCAGCGAGCCGATGAGCCCGCCGACGATCAGGTATCCCGGGATCGAGGCGAGCCGGAGGCGGTGCAGCAGCACCGAGATCACGGCCGCCGCGCCGAGGATCACAAGCATGTCCCGCACCAGCGATGCGCCGGAGGGCAGAGAGGTTTCAAGCAGTGTGTACATCGGGAGTTGCATCGCGGCGATGGTAGTTCGCTCGGGGCGCGGCGATGGTGGGTTGCGATCACGCGCTGAGCGAAAGCCGCGGCTGGGTCATCCGGCCACGGGCTCCGCGTCGCCGCGCGAGTAACGCCGCAGCATGACCGCGAGCAGCGTGACATCCGCCGGCGTGATTCCTTCCAGCCGCCCGGCCTGGCCGAGGGTCGCAGGTCGGAACCGGGCGAGCGCGTGGCGGGCCTCGGTTCGCATGGCCGGGATCGCGCCGAAGTCGAAGGTCGCTGGGATGATACGGCGTTCCATCTCGGCCGCGCGGCGAATATCAAGCTGCTGCCGCTGCACGAACGGCGCGTACAGCCGGTCGGCATGCACGGATGGCATCACGGTCAGGAGGTCTTCGATGGTGTGACCTCCGGCACCGTCGGGGGCCACGGTTCGGATGTCGGCCGCCAGCTGTGCGGCGGTGTAATCCGGGCGTCGCACCAGATCGCGCAGCGGTGTGATGCCGATGCGATGCTGGTCGATCAATGCGCTCAGCGCGGCGATGCGGGCGGTGCGCAGCGCGAAGCGACGGGATCGCTCGCGCCCCAGCTTGGTCGTGCTCAGGAGCCCGAGTTCCTCGGCCAGCGGCGTGAGCCGGTCGGCGGAGTTGTCGGCGCGGAGCAGCAGCCGGTGCTCGGCGCGCGAGGTGAACATGCGGTACGGCTCGATGGGAGTCTTGGTGACAAGATCATCGAGCATGACGCCGATGTACGCCTGCTCGCGACCGAGCGTGATCGGTTCGTGGCCCATCGCACGACGCGCGGCGTTGATGCCCGCGACCAGCCCCTGCCCGGCGGCCTCTTCATAACCGCTGGTGCCGTTGATCTGGCCCGCGAGGAAGAGCCCGTCGACGAGCTTGGTCATGCCCGTTGCGCTCAGCTGGTGCGGGCGCACCATGTCGTACTCGACGGCGTATCCGTAGCGGAGAATGTCGGCATTCTCGCAGCCGGGCATGGTGCGGACGAGTGCATCCTGCACATCCGCCGGAAGCGATGTGGAGATGCCGTTGCAGTAGATCCAGTCATCGCGGAGTGATTCTGGTTCCAGATACACATGGTGCGAATCGCGCTCCGCGAACCGCACCACTTTGTCCTCGATGCTCGGGCAGTAGCGCGGGCCGACGGACTCGATCTGACCGGAGTACATCGGAGCGCGGTGCAGGTTGGCGCGGATCAGATCGTGCGCGGCCGCGTTGGTCGTCGTGATGCGGCACTCAACCTGCTGCAACGAGGGAAATGGAACGGATGGGAAGAAGGCATCCAGGCAACGAGGCATCAAGGCATCAGGCGATGAAAGGTCGCTGAAGGGTGTGGGGGCTGCATCACCGAGCGCGGGCTCGAGTTCGTTCCAGCGGATCGAATCGCGACGCAGGCGCGGGGGCGTGCCGGTCTTGAGACGACCGAGCTCAAAGCCGAGCGTACGGAGCGAGCCGGAGATGCCGACGGCCGCGTGCTCGCCGTGGCGGCCGCCCTCGGTCTGGCGTTCGCCGGTGTGCATCAGGCCGCGCATGAAGGTGCCGGTGGTGAGGATGATGGAAGGGGAAGAAAGCGAAAAGCGAAAATCGCACAGCGCAAATGAAGAAGGTGCATCGCCTTCATTCCTATTTGCGTTTTTCGCTGTGCGTTTTTCGCTTTGGACAACAACCCCAGTCACACGTCCGCCCTCAACGATCAACTCCTCCACACTCCCGGCGATCACGTCGATCTCCGGCCGCAGCGCGATCAGCCGCTGGACCTCTTGTGCGTATGCGTGCTTGTCGCACTGGGCGCGGGGGCCGTGGACAGCCGCGCCCTTGCTGGTGTTGAGGATCTTGAACTGGATTCCGGTGGCGTCGGTGGCCAGCCCCATCAGCCCGCCCATGGCGTCGATCTCGCGGACGATCTGGCCTTTGGCCAGCCCGCCGATGGCGGGGTTGCAGCTCATGACACCGATTTTGGATGGGTCGGCGGTAACGAGCGCGACGGAGTGCGGCGTGCCAAGCGCGTTGGCGGCCGCCCATGCGGCTTCAACGCCGGCGTGGCCACCACCGATGACGATCACTTGGTACGACTGGGAACGCATGAACAGGGAGTTTATGCGTTGTATCAGCGGTAGTCGTAGCCACGGAGGCCGTCGCGGGTCCATCGGAAATAGCCGGTGACATTGTCCGAGACCGCTCCGCTGAGCGTGGGATGGTCATATCCGGGGAAGCCGGTGGATGGGTTGTACTGATAGACGGTGGGTGGTGGTGTGACGTTCGGGTTGGCCGGAACGTTGTCGGGGTTCCAGCCGGGGCGTGAGTCGCGGGTTTTCAGGAAGCGCACGGAAGAGTCGAAAAAGGCGAGTGGCTGGCTGGCGATGGTGTAGGCGTGCCAGATGGGGCGGCGATAGCCGTGGCGATCGAAGATGTCGAAAATGAAGACCTTTTGCGATGGGAAGGAGACCTCACTGACGGTGCGCTGCCCGAGGACGGGGGAGTTGCCGCCGCCGTTGAACAGGTGGTGGCGGTTGGTGACCTGCGAGAGCGTGTAGTTCGTGCCCTTGTGCTTGTCGGGCGCGAAGGCGACGGGGACGAGTTGGTATGAGCTCCAGTACGGACGATACCACTCGTACGCGCCAGAAGGATTTGCGCTGGGCTCGGGGCTGGTGCCGACAAGGGCTGAGTAGTTGTCCTCGTTCTTCTGCCATCGGAGCACCCAGTCGTCGCTCGGACATCCGGAGGTCGGATTGATGCAGTTGTTGGAACCGAAGTAGCCGCCGTCGATGGCTGCCAAGTGCCAGAAGTTGCGGTTGAAAAAGCGGTTCTGTACGGCGGGGCGATCCTTGCCTTGGAGCCGGAAGATGATGTCCTTGGCCTGGCGACCCTGGCACTCGAGCCAGGAGGTGCCTGCGGGGATATTCGAGATGGCGGTGTCGCCATTGAGCTTGCCCGGGGCCCAGTTCAGCGCGCCGATGCGGTCCTTGTAGTCCGTGGCGTAGGTGGCCTCGGCAACGGCGAGCTGGCGCATGTTGGAGGTGCAGATAGCGACCCGCGCGGCGTTCCGCGACTTGCTCAGCGCGGGAAGCAGGATGCTGATGAGCAGGGCGATGATCGCCACCACGAGCAGGAGCTCGATGAGCGTGAAGGCCGCGCGAGTTGTCTTAGGCACCCAAGGCATGAAACGCTCCAAGTCCGCAGAGCCCATCACCATGAGGGGTCGCAGGAACAGTGTAACGAATCGCGTGCACCGTGGGAATCGTTCGTGGGACCCAGAGCCAAGCGAGTGAATCAGTCGGGGATGTTGCGCATGCGTCCGCCGAAGTCGATGCCGCGGAGGCCGTTGCGTGTCCAACGGTAGTAGGGATAGTAGTTGTCAAAGGCGTTGCCGCTCAGGGTTGGCGGATCGCTGGAGCCGGCGACGGGGTAATACTGATAGGTCTGTGCGTTCGCGTTCGGCGTGCGAGGATCCCACCCGCGATTGGCATCGCGGGTCTTTCGCACCGAGACGGAACCGTCGAAGAAGACCAGGGGCTGGATGGACCGCTCGTATCCGTACCAGATGGTCCGCTTGTACATGTGGCGATCGAAGAGATCGAAGAGCCAGACTTTCTGGGATGGAAAGCTGACATCGTCCTGGCGGCGGTTGATCACGAAGCTGGTGCCGGGAATGGTGTAGAGCATGTGATAGCCGGGCGCGCCGGACGCCTGGTAGATGGTGTTGCCCGCCGTCGCGCCGTTGGAGCCGGTCTCGGCCGTCCACGCGTTGGGAACGAACTGATACGTTGACCAGAACGGGAAGATGTGCTGATAGTTCAGTTCGGCCGATGGGTCCGGGTTGCCGCCTGTGAGAGCGAGGGTTGAGGAGAAGAGCGAGTTGTCCAGCGCGGCTTTTTGCCAGGTGAGTGTGTCGCGATCTTCGGGACAGGCGGTGGCGGGCTCGGGCACCTTGTCGCTGAAATAGCCGCCGTCGATCAGCGGAAGATGGCCGAAGTTGCGGTCGAGCATGCGGCCGGTGATGGGGCCAAACCATGCGTCGTTGCCGGGGAGCTTGCGCCGGAGAATGTCGATGCCCTGGGCGGCGTGGGCCTGCACCCAGTTCGGGCCTCCGGTGGCGAGCGCGTTCAGATCCGCGTAGTTGCTGTAGTTGAAGTTGACTCCGGCCTGATACTTC